>NZ_CP061868.1:3650070-3953201 GCF_022646885.1 Priestia koreensis
TGATTAGCTAAAAAATATCGTTGCATAGGTCCGCACCTTTCCTCGAACATTTTCCCGTAAAGGAAGGACAAGGAACCTTAGTTCCTTGTCTATAATTGTTATTCATTCCCATAAACGGATTCATTTTATCAATTACTCAGCAGGTTTTTGGGCAATAATCGCTACCCAGTCCTCCATCAGCGTCGTTTCTTGAATTAAGAAGCCAGCATCTGTTAAGGCTTGCTTAACATCTTCCTTCTTCTTATTAATAATTCCTGATGTAATGAAGAAACCACCTGGTTTTAAAATACGTGCCGCATCCTCTACAAAACGCACAATAATTTCAGCTAAAATATTCGCTACTACCACGTCTACAGGTCCTTCGACGTTGTCAAGCAGGTTATTTTGCGAAACCGTTACAACGTCTTGAACTTTATTTAGCTTAATGTTCAAACGAGCAGATTCAACCGCGACTTCGTCTAAATCCATCGCGCGAACTTCTTTTGCGCCAAGCTGTGCTGCACCGATGCTTAATACGCCAGAGCCTGTCCCTACATCAACAACTGTATCACCCGGCTGTACTTTTTTCTCGATCGCTTGAAGTGACATAACCGTTGTAGGATGTGTCCCGGTTCCAAATGCCATTCCCGGGTCTAGCTCAATAATAAGCTCATCCGTGCTCACTGGTTCATAAATTTCCCATGTTGGAACGATTGTAAAACGCTCAGAAATTTTAACGGGATTATAATACTTTTTCCATGCTGTTGCCCATTCCTCTTCATGCACTTCGCTAATCGTTACAACGTTTGCTCCTAAGTCGAAGTTATAAACAAGCAGACTATTGATAGATTCTTTAATCGCTTCAACCGTTTCGCCTAAAAAGCTATTAATAGGAAGGTATGCTTTGACAAGCACCCCTTCCACCGGATAATCTTGCGGATTGAGTTGGTAGATCTCGCCGAACTTGTTTTCACGCTCTTTAATTAAGTCCTCTGGATCTTCAATCACAACTCCACTTGCTCCTGCTTCATGTAAAATATTCGAAATCGGTTCGATTGCTTCATTTGTTGTATGAATGCAAATTTCAGACCATTTCATTATCTACCAACTCCATTCCTAGATTCCTAAATGCTTATTCACCTTTAAAGGCACGGCGTACTTTTGCGAAAAATGAATCATGTTGCTCATCAGGAGCTCCTTGCCCACTTAAATCAGCAAAATCGCGTAATAATTGCTTTTGTTTATCCGACAGTTTGGCTGGGGTAATGACGCGCACTTGAATGTGCTGGTCCCCTTGTCCGTAACCACGCACGTTTGCAACACCTTTTCCTTTTAGACGGAATTTAGTGCCTGTTTGCGTGCCTGCTGGAATTTTCAGCTTCACTTTTCCGTGCAACGTAGGTACTTCAATCTCGTCACCGAGGGCTGCTTGAGCAAATGTTAACGGCATTTCACAATAGATGTCATCACCATTTCGTTCGAAGAACTCGTGAGAACGAACTTGGAATACGACATACAGATCACCTTGTGGGCCACCGTTGACACCTGGTTCACCTTGGCCAGATACACGTAGCTGCTGACCGTCATCCACACCTGCTGGAATTTTCACGTTAATTTTTGTTGTTTTTGTTACTTTTCCATCACCATGACACGTTTTACATTTGTCACGGATGATTTTGCCCGTTCCATTACAATGGTGACATACACGGCGATTGACGATTCGGCCAAACGGAGTCGATTGCTCGACGTTTAGCTGCCCTGAACCATGACAGTGTGAACAAGTGTCCACTTTTGTTCCTGGCTTCGCTCCTGTACCGCTACATGTATCACACGTTTCTTCACGTGGAATTTCAATTGTTGTATCTTTTCCAAACACCGCTTCTTCAAAGCTTAGTGTCATCGTATATTGTAAATCGGCTCCTTGACGCGGTGCATTTGGATCACGTCGACGTCCTCCACCGAAAATAGAACTGAAAATGTCTTCGAATCCGAATCCACCACCGAAGTCGCCGCCTCCGCCAAATCCACCAAAGCCTTGGTTAGGATCTGTATGACCGAACTGATCGTAGTGAGCTCTCTTTTGATCATCACCTAACACTTCGTACGCTTCTTTAATTTCCTTAAATTTATCAGCTGCGTCCGCTTCCTTATTGATGTCTGGATGATACTTCTTGGATAGTTTTCGGTACGATTTTTTAATTTCGTCCTTTGAAGCACCTTTACTAATTCCAAGGACTTCGTAATAATCTCGTTTACTCATCAATACTCACCCCGGTTTCTTTCACATAAAAATTATTCTATCACTAACGTTCTTTTCATCGCAATACTAAACTCCATTGTTTCCAGATAAACTACAAAAAGTCAAAGCCAAGACGAGCCTGACTTTGACTTTTTGTTTTCATACCTGTGTATAGTATTACTTGTCGTCTTTTACTTCTTCGTATTCAGCGTCCACTACATCGTCATCGCCTTTTGTTGAAGCTCCGCCCGCAGCGCCTTCAGCACCTTGTTGAGCTTTTGCAGCTTCTTCATAAAGCTTTGTTGTTAGTGCTTGAACGATTTGTTGAAGTTCGTCTTTTTTCGCACGAATTTCTTCAAGATCGTTTTTCTCGATTGCCCCTTTTAACGCGTCTTTCGCTTCGTTTGCTTTTACTACTTCTGCTTCGTCTACTTTACCTTCAAGGTCTTTTAACGTTTTTTCAGTAGCAAATACAAGTTGGTCAGCTTCATTGCGTAGGTCTACTTCTTCCTTACGCTTTTTGTCTGCATCAGAATTTTCTTCTGCTTCTTTCACCATACGTTCTACTTCTTCATCAGAAAGACCTGAAGATGATTGAATTGTGATGGCTTGCTCTTTGTTTGTACCTAAATCTTTTGCACGTACGTTTACGATACCGTTTTTATCAATATCAAACGTTACTTCGATTTGTGGTACACCGCGTGGAGCTGCTGGGATATCTGTTAATTGGAAACGACCTAACGTTTTGTTGTCGCTTGCCATTGAACGTTCACCTTGTAGTACGTGAATGTCTACTGCAGTTTGGCTATCAGCTGCTGTAGAGAACACTTGTGACTTACTTGTTGGGATTGTTGTATTACGATCAATTAGCTTCGTGAACACGCCGCCCATTGTTTCGATACCAAGTGAAAGTGGCGTTACGTCAAGTAACACAACGTCTTTCACGTCACCAGTTAATACGCCACCTTGAATTGCTGCACCTAGTGCTACAACTTCATCAGGGTTTACACCTTTATGTGGCTCTTTACCTGTTTCTTTTTTGATTGCATCTTGTACAGCTGGAATACGCGTAGATCCACCAACAAGAATAACTTTATCAAGTTCGCTTGGTGATAAACCAGCATCTTTTAGTGATTGGCGTACAGGAGCCATTGTACGTTCTACTAGGTGTGAAGATAGCTCTTCAAACTTAGCACGGCTTAACGATACTTCTAAGTGAAGTGGGCCTGCTGCACCTGCAGTGATGAACGGTAAAGAAATTTGTGTTGAAGTTACACCTGAAAGATCTTTTTTCGCTTTTTCAGCTGCATCTTTTAGACGTTGTAACGCCATTTTATCTTGAGCAAGATCAATGCCGTTTTCTTTTTTAAATTCTGCTACTAAGTAGTCGATGATTACTTGGTCAAAGTCATCTCCACCAAGACGGTTGTCACCAGCTGTAGCGCGTACTTCGAATACGCCGTCGCCTAGTTCAAGGATTGATACGTCGAATGTACCGCCACCTAAGTCATAAACTAGAATTGTTTGATCTTCGTCTGTTTTTTCAAGACCATACGCTAATGCTGCTGCTGTTGGCTCGTTGATAATACGTTCAACTTCTAAGCCCGCGATACGACCAGCGTCTTTTGTTGCTTGGCGCTCTGCATCGTTGAAGTAAGCAGGAACTGTAATAACAGCTTTTGTTACTTCTTCACCTAAGTAAGCTTCAGCAGATGCTTTTAAGTTTTGTAGGATAATTGCAGAAAGTTCTTGAGGTGTATAGTTTTTACCTTCTACTTCTACTTTGTAGTCCGTACCCATGTGACGTTTGATTGAGATGATTGTGTTTGGGTTTGTAATTGCTTGGCGCTTTGCTACTTCCCCAACTTGACGCTCACCGTTTTTGAATGCCACAACAGATGGTGTTGTACGGTTTCCTTCTGGATTTGGAATTACTTTTGGTTCGCCGCCTTCAAGAACTGCGACACAAGAGTTTGTTGTTCCTAAGTCAATACCAATGATTTTACTCATCGAATTCTACCTCCTATATAATATGTATTTATTATTGATTCACTTTCACCATAGATGGGCGAATGACTTTATCTTTTAACTTATAACCTTTTTGGAATTCTTCTACAACCGTGTTCGGTTCATAAGAATCATCTTCAACTTGCATAACTGCTTGGTGAAGATAAGGATCAAACGGGCTTCCTACCGCTTCAATTGCCTCAAGTCCTTCTTTTTGAAGAGCTTCAGCTAGTTGACGATAGACCATTTGCATTCCTTGTAAGATAGCATCGTTTTGAGCTTCTTCTGTATCTACTTTTAACGCTCTTTCAAAGTTATCAAGAGCTGGTAAAATGTCAGTAATAAGTTTTTGAGCACGATACTTCTCAGCAGATTCTGCGTCTAAGCGAGTGCGGCGACGAAGGTTATCAAAGTCTGCTTGCAGGCGTAGATAGCGGTTTTCCTGCTCCTCTACTTTTGCTTGAAGTGCTTCAATTTCCACGTCTTTCGCATCTTTCTCTTCAGCTTGTTCTGCTGCTTCCTCGTGTACATCAGTTTCTTCTACTTCTTCAGTATGAACTGATTCCTCTACCATTTCTTCCGATGTGTGTTTCTCGTTTGCCAATGGTTTCACCTCCCTTAAATATATAGCCATTGGCTATTTGACCAGGACATGCCCCTCTAACTTAAGCAACAAGGGCACACCCTCTTTATACTTTCCATATTGCATTTTATTCTAAACCTACATTACACACAAATAAGCTATTCTTTTAAATGTAAGTTTTGCCAGCCTTGCGCAAAATCGTGCGAGAATAACTGCAGTAGACTAATCACGCGTGAGTATTCCATTCGTGTTGGACCTAACACCGCAATTTTTCCTAACTGCTCGCCTCCTAGAGAATAAGTAGCGGTAATCAAACTACAATTCTCCATCGCGCTTTCTTGATTTTCGCGACCAATTTTCACTTGAATGCCTAACTTGTTCGAGTGCAGCAGGCGCGTTACCTGATCTTCTTGCTCAATCATTGTAAGCAATGAACGAACCTTATTAATATCATTAAACTCTGGCTGATTCAACATATTTGTCTTACCGCCAATGAAGATCTTCTCCTCATTGTCGACGTGTAAAATGTTTGAGATCATCTCTACGGATTGCTCGTATTCATGGATATGAGCACGTAATAAGACCGCGATCTCTTTATAAATCCGATCGTGTAGTTCAACCATCGGGACGCCTACAAGTCGTTCATTTAAAATGTTGACCATTTTTTCAAGATCTGTTCCTCTTACAGCTTTAGGGACGGAAATCGTTTTACTTTCGACGTGCCCCGTATCCGTGACAATAATTGCAACGGCTGACTCACCGCTGAGAGGTAAGATTTGAATTTGTTTTAAACGATGTGTGGTAACTCTTGGTCCTAACACGATAGATGTTAGATTTGTTAATTCAGATAAAATTTGTGCTGATTTTTGGACGACCTGCTCTAGCTCGAAGATCCTTTCCGCAAAAAGAGACTTTACTTTAGAGATGTCAGCTACTGTTAACAATTGTGGGGATATTAAATGATCCACGTAATAGCGATATCCTTTTTCAGAAGGAACTCGACCTGAAGAGCTATGGGTTTTTTCAATAAATCCTAATTCTTCTAAATCCGCCATTTCGTTTCGAATCGTAGCAGAACTAAAGCTAATGTCTTCTTTTTTCGATAAGGTTCGAGAACCTACTGGCTGTGCAGATCGAATGAAATCGTCAATAATCACTTGCAAAATCAACAATTGTCGTTCTGTTAGCACCTTTCATCACCTCTGTTAGCACTCCTTTATAACGAGTGCTAAATCTAATACTAAATTACCAAATCACCTTTTTAATGTCAATCATTAATCCCTAGAAACGCTTGAAACACTTCGTTGCCTAAAAAACGACCTTTTGTCGTAAGGCGCACATAACCATCTTCATCCGTTAGTAACCCTAGCTTCACTTGTTCAGCAATCGCATCACCGAATACAGATTGAATGCTCTGGCCAAACTTTTCTTCAAAGCGCTCTTTGGAAACGCCTTTCGTTTTTCGAAGCCCGAGGAACATTTCCTCTTCTAGCTGCTCGCCCTTTGTGACAACGTGTTGATCTAAATAAGCAAACCCAGTTTCTCCTACAAGGTCCATGTATCGTTTAATCGGCGCCACGTTAGAACGTCTAACGCCGCCTACATAACCGTGTGCGCCAGCTCCAATCCCATAATACTCTTCATTATCCCAGTATGTTAGATTGTGCCTGCTTTCATAACCCGGCTTTGCAAAGTTACTAATTTCGTATTGATGGAAGTTTGACTTCGCTAACGTTTCCATTAAAAATCCGTACATCTTCGCTTCATCATCTTCTGACGGTGTGTGAAGCTTTCCTTTTCTCATCAGGTTATAAAAAACGGTTTTTGGTTCCACGATGAGTGAGTACGACGAGATATGCTCCACGTCCAATTCAAGTGCTTTTTCAATAGACTGATGGAACATGTCTAGGTCTTGTCCAGGAAGTCCATACATTAAATCCAAGCTAATGTTCGAGAAGCCCATTTCTTTTGCGAGCTTTACTAAGCGCTCCACTTCCTCATTTGTATGCACACGCCCAATGGTTTTAAGCAGCTGTTCATCAAACGTTTGAACCCCAATGCTAAGACGGTTCACGCCATACTCTTTTAAAAGCGTCAATTTTTCTTTCGTTAGCTCATTAGGGTTTGCTTCAAACGTATACTCACCGTTTTCAGCTAGCGGTAAGTACGTGCGAATGCTCGTTAAAAATTGCTCTAACTGCTTCTCATCTAGCGCAGTAGGTGTTCCTCCCCCTACAAAAATGGTCTCCAATTGTTTTGTTGGAAAGGTAGAAACGGTTTGTTTCATTTCTTGATCCATTGCCTCTAAATAAGCCTCAACTGGCTGATTTTGAAAAAATACTTTATTAAAATCACAATAGTGACAAATGTGATGACAAAACGGAATATGCAAATAGGCGGCTTTCACCATTGTAGCTTCACCTCGTTTGTATAAGAATTAGAAAAATACCGCAGACAGATTCTGCGGTATTTTTCCTGTTTCCCATCTGAATGGGATTTATTATAACACGTAACGAAATGAAACACTGTCCAAACGATCAGAATTTCATTTCCTTTTTATCTCATTAATCTTCGTCCATTTTCAGAACGGCCATGAAGGCTTCTTGTGGAACCTCTACAGAACCTACTTGCTTCATGCGCTTTTTACCTTCTTTTTGCTTATCAAGCAATTTACGCTTACGGGAAATATCTCCCCCGTAACATTTAGCTAATACGTTTTTACGCATCGCCTTGATCGTAGAGCGAGCCACGATCTTCTGCCCAACAGCTGCTTGAATTGGCACTTCGAACTGCTGACGCGGAATAAGCTCTTTTAGTTTTTCAACAATAAGCTTTCCACGGTCATAAGCTGAATCACGGTGAACGATGAAGGAAAGCGCATCGACTTTTTCAGCATTCAATAGAATGTCCATCTTCACAAGGGACGACGCTTTGTATCCAATTAACTCGTAGTCAAAAGAAGCATATCCTTTTGTGCTTGATTTTAACTGATCAAAGAAGTCATATACGATTTCTGAAAGTGGAATTTCGTACACAATGCTTACACGGTTCTCATCTAGATATTGCATATCGATGAAAATACCACGTTTCTTCTGACAAAGCTCCATTACAGCCCCAACATAATCATTTGGAACCATTACCGTTGCTTTAACATATGGCTCTTCAACATGGTCGATCTTTTGTGGATCTGGCATGTTAGAAGGGTTATCTACGCGTAAAGATTCTCCGTCTGTTAAATGCACGTCGTAAATAACACTTGGTGCTGTTGTAATAAGGTCGATCTTGAACTCGCGCTCAATACGCTCTTGGATGATCTCCATGTGTAGAAGACCTAAGAAACCACAGCGGAAGCCGAATCCAAGCGCTTGAGATGTTTCTGGCTCGAATTGTAGAGCTGAGTCATTTAATTCAAGCTTTTCAAGAGCTTCACGTAGATCGTTGTATTTCGCTGTATCAATTGGATACAGACCACAGAATACCATTGGATTTAATCGACGATAACCTGGTAGAGGCTCTGCTGCACTGTTCTTAACATGCGTAATTGTGTCCCCCACTCGTGTATCACCAACGTTTTTAATCGCAGCCGTTAAGAAGCCAACGTCTCCAACAGATAATTCTTCTTTCGCCACTGCTTTTGGTGTGAACACACCTAGCTCGGTTACTTCGAATTCTTTGCCCGTTGCCATCATTCTGATTTTGTCTCCAACTTTTACGCTACCTTCAACAATTCGAATGTAGGCTACTACCCCACGATAAGAGTCGTATAGAGAATCGAAGATCATTGCTTTTAATGGTCCTTCAGGGTCTCCCGTTGGTGCTGGAACCTTTGCCACGACTTGCTCTAGGATTTCTTCAATTCCAATACCAGCCTTAGCAGAAGCTAGAACTGCCTCTGAAGCGTCTAATCCGATCACGTCTTCTACTTCCTGACGAACGCGCTCTGGCTCTGCACTTGGCAAATCAATTTTATTGATAACAGGCAAAATTTCCAAATCATTGTCTAACGCTAAATAAACGTTTGCTAGCGTTTGTGCTTCAATTCCCTGAGCCGCATCTACTACGAGTACCGCACCTTCACAGGCTGCAAGGCTTCGGGAAACTTCGTATGTAAAATCGACGTGCCCCGGTGTATCAATTAAATGAAAAATATACTCTTCTCCGTCTTTTGCTTTGTATGTTAACTGGACGGCATTAAGTTTAATCGTAATTCCACGTTCACGTTCTAAGTCCATTGAATCTAAAAGCTGTGCTTTCATCTCACGAGACGTTAGCGCATTCGTTTTTTCTAGAATGCGGTCTGCTAGAGTAGATTTTCCATGGTCAATATGAGCGATGATTGAAAAGTTACGAATTTTTGACTGTCGCTTTAATTTTGCTTCTCTATCCATTCACTACTTCACTCCTACTAAAAATCGACAAGAATACATTAGTTTAGATTATATCAATAGAAACTACAATATACAATATTCAATATTAGAGAAAAGAGTGCCCTCGTCCGTTTAAAAGCAAAAAGTCTAGCATGTCCTACCGAATTGGTATGCTAGACTTTTTATAAACGTTTATTCATCTCAAAGCGATTGCGCTTACTTAAAAATGCCATCTAGTAGGTGCATGCCTTTTTCCGCTGCTCCTTTTGTTGCGTTGGCAATTTTTTTACCCGCATTTGAAAAAAGATTAAACGCTTTTCGTTTTTCTAACAGCTGCTGCTTTTCTTCTAAATTGAATTTTGATTTAGCACCCAAAACGGAGGCTTCTACTTCTCCATCATCTGTTGAAATGTTAACTGCTTTTGAGAGGGCGGGGTCTTCATAGCCCTTCATTTTTATCAACCCTTCATTAGCCGTTTGCATCCCTAACAGGACACCAAAGAACAGCAACGAAGCGACAAGTAAGCAACGAATCGTAAATTTCACCATTGGGAATTACCTTCCTTTTCCCGATCTTTTATTTCCATTATGGCTATTCATACACGGTTCCATTCACATCGATTGTTTCTTGACTGCACGCTGCCTCTTTTGGAACTCTACTCTATCTATACGCTACTAGAGAAAATGATAGAACCACCGAACGGTTAATGAGTGTATGACCCCAAATTATCTTGGTCGATTTGGTGATGAAGCGCCGCATTCAGTCCACCCGCTACAACGTTTGCCATGTCTTCAATAAACATATCTACTTCTTTTGGCGTCACCATTAAGTTATGTCCGAGCGGAGAAAGAACTTCGTGAATGAGCTTTCGCTTTTCATCTTCTGGAAGAGTTCCAATCATCCCTAGATATGTTTGACGCTCTTCTTCAGCAGGAAGATCATCTTCTGTTAGCTTCTTCTTCTCACCAAACGTCATCCCAGCAGGTACAAGTGATTTGGACGGCTTGTCTTGATCTTTCATTTCACGCCCAAAGTGTTTTAAAATAAAATCGATCGTATCACTCGTAATTGATACCGCATCGACAACGGTTGGAATGCCAAGTGCGATAACTGGAATACCGAGCGTTTCATAGCTGAGCTCTTTTCGTTTATTTCCAACCCCAGAACCCGGATGAATGCCTGAGTCAGATAACTGAATCGTTGCATTGACACGTTCAATTGATCGAGATGCAAGTGCATCAATCGCAATGAGGAAATCTGGCTTCACGCGGTCAACAATCCCCCGAATCACTTCGCTCGTTTCAATTCCTGTAATCCCCATCACACCCGGTGCGAGGGCGCAGACAGGGCGGAACCCTTCATCAACGCTTTCAGGCTCTAATTCAAAGAGATGGCGCGTAATCACCAAGTTTTCGACTGCCATTGGGCCGAGCGCATCAGGCGTTACGTTCCAGTTTCCGAGTCCCACTACTAGGCATGTAGCGTCGTCTGCAATGTTTAGCGTTTTAATAAACTGGTGAAGTTCTTTGGCAAGAACTCGTTCCACACGACTTTGAAATTCTGAGTCTTTATCACGTATCCCGATTGCTTCTAACGTTAAATAGCGGCCTTTCTTCTTTCCGATGGCCTCTTCACCTTCAGCCGTTACCTCAACATGTGTTACTTTAATTCCATCCACATCTTTTTCTTTGACAATAACGCCTTTAATTTCTGATGACGTCTGTTCTTTCTCACGATCCTGTACAACCATCTCACGTGCTTCAATCGCTAAATCAGTACGAACACTATATTTGCTTAAATCCAATTCCTGACCCATTTTTCATCCCTCCGATATAATCAATTACAAACTTCCCTTATTTTCCCCTCGATCATTGAGAACATGCATATTCGTTCACATATGCAAAATTATAAAATGATCACTAGATTCTATTGCATTATGCTCGTGGGTTTGATAGAATATCTTGTGTTCTAATTGCTAAAATTATCGAGTTAACCATTACCTCGATTTGTATTTTTTTTAGGAGGTGAATTGGATGCCAAATATTAAATCTGCGATCAAACGTGTAAAAACTAACGACGCTCGTCGTGCTCACAACGCTCAAATCAAGTCTTCAATGCGTTCTGCAATCAAGACTTTCGAAGCTTTAGTTGCAAGCAAAGACGCTGACAACGCGACATCTGCTTTTGCAGTTGCTTCTAAAAAATTAGACAAAGCTGCTCGTAAAGGTCTTATCCATAAAAACGTTGCTGCTCGTCAAAAGTCTCGTTTAGCTAAACAACTAAACAGCTTAACTGCTTAATAGCAGAAAAAAAACGATCCTTTTGGATCGTTTTTTTATTGTGCAGATCGTTGCAAGAAAAAGAGTTGCAAAATGAGCGATTTGTTCATTTTCCCCGTTTTCATTTCATAATCGGCGTTTGCCAAATCCTTCATAATTCCTTTTAGTTCATTTTCCTCAAAGCCTCGACTTTGCTGCATCGCGAGCTTCACACGAAACGGATGAACCTTTAACGTTTGAGCAATTTGCTGCTGTCCGTACCCTTGTGCAGAAAGTTGTTTGGTATGATACAACAGTCGAAACTGTGACACCAACAGGGCTAAGATTTTAATGGGCTCCTCGTTATTTCGAACCAATTCATCATACATCACAAGGGCATCTGAGACTTGACGCTTCACAACAGCTTCCACTAATGCGAATACGTTTTGCTCGAGCGTTTTTGGCACTAATTTTTCCACATGCTCTCTCTTAATCATACCGCCTTCACCAATGTACATCGTCAGCTTGTCAAGCTCGTTGATCACAAGAGACAACTTTAACCCCGTCAACTGAAGGAGCAAATCAACTGCAAAGTCTTCAATATCAACGGAATGCTCCCCGAGACGATCAATGATAAAAGAACGAAGCTCCCGCTCACCCATTTCATTTGCTTCTATACACGACGCATTTTTTTTCAGTAGTTTTGTGACCTTTTTGCGCTCATCTAGCTTTTCATAAGTCGCCATGATGATGACAACTGAAAACGGTGCAGGCTCTTCAATGTATGCTTGAAGCTTGTCTAAATTATGTTCAATTTTCTCTTTTGTTTTTTCGGCTGTTAAAAAGACGGGACGATTTAATACGACTACCCTTCTGTCTCCGAAAAAAGGCAGTGTTTCCGCATCTTCTATCGCTACTTCAATTGGCGTATCTTCTAGATCGTAATTGGACAAGTTGAATTCTAGCTCATCCTCATTAAGTGCTTGATCAATAATCTTCTTCTTCTGTTCGTTTAAAATGAAGGTGTTCGTTCCATGCAATAAATAGATAGGGGCTAACGCGCCCTCTTTTTTTGTACTTTTTGCCGTCACTATCAAACGCTCCTGACTCTTATAATAGATGAACAGCTTGAACCGTTCGAGGTATTATGCGGTGATCACCCAGATCATTGCGTAATACACATACTACTAGAGTAGCGGTCTTCAGTTGATTTGACAAGAAGAGCATCGTTCTTTTATGTACATCGCCCAATACGTTGATCGTTTTCTCAGCGCATTGGGCGATCTTCTTACCTTTCTCACTCAGCCTGCTTAGCGCGGGCTTCATCTATAATAAACACCAACAAGAAAGACCCTAGGAAATCCATCCGTTAGTGATAGCTACTTGATGTTATTATCGTTTCCGAAAGCCACCGAACTATTTGTGACAACTCTTGTCAGGAAAGGAAAGACCAATATCTCATATGGATTTTTTTAGTAATATCCCGTATAATGAGACATACAATGGGAGGGGTAGAAATGAACGAATTTGAGCAAAATGTCCAAAGTAAACGTAACGATGCTGTGGATTCTGGGGTAGGCTTTGTCGTATCATTTGGCTTTTTTACTACTTTGTTTATCATTGCAACTGTGGTCAAATTGTTAAGCTAGCAAACCATAAAGGCTGCGCTTTTGCAGTCTTTTTTTTATTATAGGTTATGGAGAATGCCATCGAAAGGTTCCACTTTTACGCGAAAAGCTGTAGATAACCTGCCCATTTTTATCACTACGCAACATATTCACTCCATGCTCCCGTAAAAGCGCCACTACCTCTCCATGAGGATGTCCATATCGATTATCTTTTCCGACTGATAGTAAGGCAAGCTTTGGTTGTATACGTTCCAAAAACTCTCTCGACGTCGAGGAACGACTTCCGTGATGGCCAACCTTCAGTACATCAACCTGCACATTAGGGTAGCGCTGGATCAATTTATGTTCTTCTTCCACACCTAAATCACCTGTAAATAACCATTTGTAAGGACCCAGTTCTCCGTATAGTACGACTGATGCCTCATTTTGGTTCGGTTCATCTCCTATAGGGGATAAAACAGAAAAACGTGCATCACCTTCTTTCCAACCATCCCCTGCCCTCACGACGGATATGTTTGTCTGCTTTCGCTTCGCTAATGCAACGATCGTTCTCTCAAGCTGACTCCATTCTTTTTTTTCACCAAGCAACAGTTCAGACGTGTGAAATGCAGTCAGTATTTTGGTGCTTTCCCCACCGTGATCGGTATCTCCATGCGTAAGAATAAGCTTATCAATTCGACGAATTCCTCTTGACTTTAAATACGGAATAACAATTCGATCTCCTATTGAAAACTCGGAGCGCTTTTGCTGCCACTCCTCTACGAGAAAGGTCAGCTGACCTCCTGTATCAATTAAATAAGTGGCTTTTCGAAACGGCAATTCGATTAAAATGCTATCTCCTTGTCCAACATCAATCATCGATACTCTTCCATATGGATGAAAATAGTGAACAAAATAATGCACGGTATACGAAAAAAATAGCACCGCAATTGCCACCTTCCATCGACCGTTCTTCCACGCTTCCCATTCGTACAGAAACCAAATGGTCACTCCATAAAACAAGGCGACAAACCAAATAGACGGTTTTCCGAATAATAACGACAGCACCTTCAGACGTGCCACCACAGCCACTAACTCATTGCTATACAGCAAAATCATTTGTAAAACCCAACCTAAAACAAAAGCAATCGTAGGAAATATCACAAGGCATGGCAAAATAAGCAAACAGAGCGGCAAAATAATAAAGGAAAAAAGCGGAACAAAAATTAAATTCAATAAAAAGCTGCTTAGGGAAAATTCGAAAAAATAATAGAGGATGAGTGGAAGTGAAGCGAGTTGGGCGATAAAGGTGACCTGAAGAAGCAAAAGAAGCGGATGATGAATGATCTTAAGTAGATGTCCTGCACTTAAAATTAAGAACAGTGTAACCACATAGGAGAGCTGAAACCCAATATGAAAGACCGAATAAGGATCGATGATGATCATGATAATGAATGAAAAGCTAATCGCATCTAGAGGTGATAAAAGATGGTTGAATTTTAATGAGCTCATTACTAAAAAAGCCGTTATGCAAGCTCTCACAACAGAAGGAGACGCTCCTGCCATAAACATATAGAATGGCAAAGCGATTAATATACAGGTGATCGCTCTTTCTCTCGTCACGCCAAAGCGTATGAGGAGGTAAAAAAACATCGCAACGAGCAGCGACACATGCTGACCTGAAATCGCAATAAGGTGAATAATGCCACCTTTTTGATAGTCGTCTAATACGCGCTCGTCAATGTCCTTTCGTTCACCGTAAATCATGGCCTGCATAAAAGAGGATGCTGGCTCCGACATGTTTTCTCTGATCTTTTTAATGCCTTGATCTCGCAGAGAAAACAGCGTATGAATCATTGATTTTGTTTCTCGCTTACACTGAGGCGATTCAATGGCTTGCAGCACCCAATGGATGGATTGACGATATAAATACTGTTTGTAATTGAAGAGAGACTCATTGCGATTATTTTCAGGAGGAATTAAGTCCCCCTTTAAACGACATTTCATCCCGATCGTTACAGAGGAAAGATCATCTTTCTGCTGCTTCGTTTGAACTTTATAACGCACTATTAATTTTTCACGGTCCGTGTTTACTTGAAATCGAAGGATGTCTCCATTGAAATCTGGAGTGGTCGCAATGATCCCTGTAAAATGGCGGTGTGCTGTTGTATAAGAGGATTGATTTCGATTATCGTAGATTACGTAATAGAGGGCGGTGAGAGTCATCATCGTAACACATAAAGCGACTAACCGTGGCGCGAGATGCAAACATAGAAAAATGATATATCCTATAAGCAACAGTGGTGCAAGAAAACCTGTATGAAATGCACAGGTCAGCAGAACCAAACAGATACCAAGTGCACTGTAAATCCATTTGCCAATCATGTCATTCACCTAACTTTTTATAAAAATGATGGGCGTCCATTTGTTACAACACCCATCACTTTCATTAGTTAAAAAGCTTCATTGCTTCTTCTTTTAACTCTTCCATTCGCGGATCAAGCGCGTCCTTTTTTGCCACTTCCGAAAAGATTTTTTCAATTAAAACGGCTTTTTCCTGACTGTGAAAATCAATGATATTTTCTTTAAGCTCTACTTGTGCGACTTTTACGCCTGCCTGTTCAAAAAGCTCAATGGCGTACGGATGATTTTTGTAGTTTTTTGCATAATAAACCGTTTGAATTCCTGACTGGATGATTGCTTTGCAGCAATGAATACATGGAAAATGCGTGACATATATCTCCGCGCCGTCTGTTTTCGCACCAAACTTCGCGCATTGCAACAGTGCGTTCATCTCTGCATGAATGGTTCTAACGCAGTGTCCGTCCACAACATAGCATCCTTCGTCAATACAGTGAACGCCTCCACTGATCGAACCGTTATATCCCCCTGCAATAATGCGTTTATCTCGAACAATCGTCGCTCCCACGGCTAGACGTTCACACGTGCTTCGTAAGGCTAACAAATGACTTTGCGCCATAAAATACTGATCCCAAGCAATCCGTTTCACATTTATTCCCTACTTTCATTTCGTTAAATAGATCCATCTTCCCCTAAAAAGCTAGGGAAGGTAGCAGACGTTTTTGCTTGTTCAAGTTCAACACAACAAGTCTCTTCCGTCTATTTTGTTTCTAGTGTATCGGGAATCTTCTGTGGTCGTCAACAGATGTATTTTCTTCCTATTGAACACGAATGGACTCTTTTAGCTTATCAAACGACTTTTGACCGATTCCTGACACGTTCATTAAATCTTCTATCTTTTGAAAGGGACCGTTTTCTTCTCGATATGAAATGATAGCAGAGGCCTTCGCAGGACCGACTCCATCTAATTGCTGAAGTTCCTCAGATGTAGCGGTATTAAGGTTAACAAGGGGATTTTCTATGTTAGAGGAGGTTCCAGGAGATGTATTGGAAGGAATCGCTACGGATTCACTCTCACCTATTTTGGGGACGTAGACAACCATTTCATCTTGAAGCTTTAAAGCGAGGTTTACGGCATTTTTATCTCCTTCGTCGGTGATACCACCCGATAGACGAATGGCATCACGTATTCGACTACCCATAGCCAACTCATATACGCCTGGAGACTTCACTGCTCCCTTTACATCTACTAGCACAGTCGTTTGCTGTGAAGTAGCCTGCACCTTTTGTTTATCTTTTACATTTAGACCTGCTTGTTCTTCTGCTGGTTCTAGTGAAAATTCTTGATCTGAGGTCACTCTTCCCTGGAAGACATACACACCTAAAAGAAGCAAAATCACGCACACCAATATGGTGCTGAGAACAACCTGTTTTTTTGAAAAGTGCAACGTTCACACATCCCTTCTAGTTTCTGTTTGCAGGCATGGCCCTGCATAAATTGTTTTTATCGTACATATGGTGTAGGAGAGTAATTTTTATTAAGGAGGGGATGAACCAGTGAATATAGGGTTTATCGGCACAGGAAATATGGGGCGAATACTAATTGAGGCGCTCATTGAATCCAAAGCAGCACATCCCTCAACGATCACCATGACGAACAGGACGATTCAAAAAGCCTATCATATAAAAAAGCTGTATCCTGAACTGCGTGTTGTTCCTCATGCTCAAGATGTGGTCAATGAAGCTGATTTAATCTTTATTTGTGTAAAACCGCTAGACATTCACCCGCTAATAACGCAACTTCAATCAAGCTTAACGCCCCGACACGGCATCATTTCGATTACAAGCCCACTGTCGGTCGAGCAGCTAGAAGAAATCGCCACTCCTGAAGTAGCAAGAGCAATACCAAGCATTACAAATCGTGCGCTCTCAGGCGTTTCTCTCCTTACATTTGGAGACAAAAGCACGTTAGCTTTTCAGCACAAGGTTCAGAGCCTGCTTTCACACATTTCAAAGCCTATTGCGATTGATCAGTCCGTTACGCGTGTAGCTTCAGATATTGTTAGCTGTGGTCCTGCATTTTTTAGTTTTTTACTGCAACGTTTTATTCAAGCGGCGGTAAAGGAAACAGACATTACAGAGGAACAGGCGACCATTTTGACAAGTGAGATGGTGGTGGGAATGGGAAAATTACTAGAGAAGAACATTTTTACACTACCGACCTTACAAGAGAAAGTATGTGTAAAAGGTGGCGTAACCGGTGAAGGAATTAAAGCACTTGAAGCTGGCGTGGGAGAGATGTTTGAGCATGTCTTTCAGAACACCCATGAAAAATATTATGAGGATATTGAGAAAATTAAAGAACAGTTCACGTATAAATAATTCGTGACAGAGCGAAAAATTCCTTTCTCCTTTTTACCATGAGGCAATAAAAAAAGAGCAGTCCGGATAACGGGACTGCTCTTCTCTATTTTTGAACGCAAAATAGAATACGTTCAGCCTTATCAGTCGGTGAGTCGCTTGTAAAATCAGCGGTCGTCTCAACAGTTGAAAAGCCAGCTTCTGTAAGCCATTGCTTGTAAGTGTCAACAGAGTACGTGCGTTGCTTATGCAACTCATCAAATCGATCGTACGCGTCTTTACGCTCATCATACACAAAAAAGGTGAGATCATGTTCAACAGAGTTTGGATGCTCTCCTTGGAAACAGCTCCATATATATGACAGTTCTTCTTCATTGTACGTAAACGTATTTTCACCGAAAATATGATTCACTTTATACAAGGAATGAACATCAAATAACAGCAAGCCTCCTGGCTCTAAATGATCATATACGCTTTTAAACGTCCCTTTTACCTGGTCTTCTGTCTCGAGGTAGTTGAGCGAATCGCAAAATATAACGGCGCAGTCAAATGAAGAAGGCAGCTCTAATTGAGACATATCTTGCTGAAACAGAGAAAGCTGTACTCCTTCACTATGAGCCTTATCTTGTGCGACCGTCAGCATATCATCTGACAAATCAACTCCTGTCACGTCATAGCCTGCTTTGGCTAAACGAACAGAAACCTCTCCTGTTCCACAACCAATATCTAAAATAGACGGTGCGGACAAGCCTTTTGCTTGAAGATTGAGAGCTGTATATTCAACCCATTGGTCATAAGGAACGTCTTTCATCAATTCATCGTACACATAAGCAAATTCCCCATAACTAAATGACATCATTACAGTACTTCACTCAAGTCCACGTGTGGAGCATCTCCCCATAGACGTTCTAATTTATAGTAATCACGTTCGTCCTTGTGGAAGATATGAGCAACAACATCACCAAGATCAACTAATACCCATCTAGCTTCTTCAAGACCTTCAATACGCTTTACATTTAGCTCGTTTTCATGAGCCTTTTCTTTAATTTCACGTGCAATAGCCTGAACTTGTTTATCAGAATTACCGTGACAAATAACAAAGTAGTCTGCCACTAGAGATACCCCTTGCATGTTTAAGGCGATTACATCTTCTGCTCGTTTATCGTCTGCTGCTTTTGCAACAAGAGTTAGAATTTCACGTTCTTGCATTTACTTTCCTCCTAAAATTAAGCTGTTATATGTGTAGATCGTATCCGGATACACCATTTGATTTTTCTTTAGTAAAAAGGAAATGGTATTTCGTAACGATTGAACCAACGCTTGATCTAAATCCACCTTCGCAGTTTCTCGAACTTCATCAACTCCAGGAAAGTGACGACCTGGCTCAATATAATCAGCTAAGTAAATTACCTTTTCAAGTAGCGTCATATCCGCCCGTCCAGACGTGTGGTAACGGATCGCAGATAAAATATCCGGATCTGTGATACCGACTTCTTTTTCGACTAAATAAGCGCCGACCGGAGCATGCCAAAGCTCAGCATTATGCACCAGAAGATCTTCTGGCATTTTCTCGGTTCGAATAATTTGCTCCATTTCATCTTTGGAACGAAATTTTGCATAGTCATGAAAAATCGCAGCCGTTTCTGCTTTTTTCTCATCTACTCCGTACAGCTTTGCAAGCTGAATAGCTGTTTCCATTACCCCAATCGTATGCTGGTAACGATGCTCCGTCATTTGCTCTTTTACAATTGCTAATGCTTCGTCACGATTCATATAAATGATTCTCCTCAATGTATCGTTTCACAGTATCTGGTACAAAATAGCGAATGGTTTCGTGCCGTGTTACCCGATCACGAATAAAAGAGGACGAAATTTCCAGCTGTGGAATTTCGACTCTCTGAATTGGATAAGGTGTCTCAATATCGAAACCAGGGCGCTGAACGCCAACAAAATTCACCACTTCTACTAGCTCATCAATGCGATGCCACTTTGGCAAATATTCAATCATATCTCCACCAATGATGAAGTAGAATTGATGATCAGGATACATTTCTTGAAGCAGCTGCATTGTTTCAATCGTATAGGATGTTCCCTTTTTTTCAAACTCGATTGGCTGAACCTCAAATTGTTCGTTGTCCTTTACCGCTCGTTCAATCATACTCAGGCGGTGCAGAGGATTCATTCCCTTTTTAATCTCTTTATGTGGAGGGATGTAAGAAGGCAAGAACCACACCTTGTCTAGCTCTAATGCATGAAGCACTTCGTTAGCAATGGCAAGGTGACCAAGGTGGGGAGGATTAAATGTTCCTCCAAGAATACCAATTCGCTTCAAACGTACCCGACTCCTTTAAGATTATTTTGGCAATACTAGCTGTTTGTTCTCACGTGATTCTTTGTACAACACAATTGTATTTCCAATTACTTGTACAAGCTCTGCTTTTGCTCCAGAGCTGATTTGCTCTGATACTGTGTAGCGATCTTCTTCACAGTTTTGAAGTACACTTACTTTAATTAGTTCACGAACCTCTAATGCTTCTGCAATTTGCTTAATCATATTGTCATTTACTCCGCCCTTCCCTACTTGGAAGATGGGATTTAAATGATGCGCTTTTGAGCGTAAAAAACGTTTTTGCTTACCTTTTAACATTGTAATTCTCCTATTTCTTATGATTTAAGTGTTTCAGGACGATTTCTTCCATCGCTTTTGTGTCCGGAGCACGCCCTGTCCATTTTTCAAATGCCAGTGCGCCTTGCATAATAAACATTCCTACTCCATTATGCGCAACGGCACCTGCCTGACCCGCATTCTTCAACCATTTCGTTTCAAGTGGATTGTAAATAATATCACTTACAACCGCTCCTTCTTGAACGCGTTGAAGAGCGAGTGGCTCTTCATCTATATTCGGATGCATGCCAACAGAGGTGGTGTTGATCACAATATCCACCTCTTGCAACAACTCTTTTGCATGTAGAAGAGAAACTGCTTCAGCTTTCACCTCAATGGGACATGCTCCAATTAATGCTTCTGCTTTTTGAACGGTGCGGTTCGCTAAATAAATGACCTTCGGCTGTTCGGTTTGCGAAGCCAACGTGTAAAAAATAGCTTTTGCAGCCCCTCCTGCTCCAATAATGAGAACATTTTTAGCAGAAAGTTCTTTCTCGTTAACTACCTGAAGCAGAGATTTTACATAGCCCTCTCCGTCCGTATTGTATCCAACGTAACGCCCTTCAACGTTGCAGACGGTATTAACCGCTCCAATTGCCTGCGCTAGCGGATCAATTTCATCCAGATGCTCCATGATGTCTACTTTATAAGGGATCGTTACGTTAAACCCTTTGATTCCTAAAGCTTTTAATCCTTGAATAGCCGTACCAAATTGAGCCGGATCAATATCAAACGCTTGGTAATGTGCGTCAATACCAAGGCGCTGAAAAGCATCGTTATGCATAGCAGGGGACAATGAATGGCCAACCGGATGACCAATTAAACCAAATAATTGCGTCATACTGCTTTCTCCCCCTTTTTATTTGGCGTATCGATTAAATTAAAGACTCGCGTACAAACACGCCGACTCCCTGTGGAACGTGCGCAACTACTTTCGCACCAGGCTCGTTTACTGTTACCCAACCGAGGCCTGAGAAGACAATGTCTGTTTTTCCTTCTTTAATATTGAACTCATGAGCGACAAGAGGTGGGAACTCATCCAACTGCTCTTGACGAGGTGGCTGTAATAGCTCTCCTAAATGATTCGCATATAAGTCATCTGCTTTTTCAAACTTTGTGCGATGAATATTAATCTCATTGGATACATAACATGTAAGCGCACGCTTGCCGCCACTCACGTAATCCAAACGAGCTAGTCCTCCAAAAAAGAGCGTTTGCGCTTCATTTAATTGATAAATTTTTGGCTTAATCTCTTTTTTAGGAGAAATAATTTTCAAGTCACGCTTGTCTACATAGTGAGCCATTTGATGATGATTGATAATTCCTGGCGTATCATAGAGCGTCGCCGTTTCGTCCAAGGAGATCCCAATTAAATCTAACGTTGTTCCAGGGTATTGTGAAGTTGTAATAATATCCTGCTCACCGCTGAACTCTTTAATCAGACGATTAATAAACGTTGATTTTCCTACATTTGTACACCCAACAACGTATACGTCCTGTCCATTTCGATATTCTTCAATCGCAGCAGCAAGCTCCTGAATACCTTGTCCTTTATCCGCACTGATCAAAAAGACATCTGCTGCACGAAGTCCAAGATCCTTCGCTGATTTTTTCATCCAGTTTACAAGCTTATTCTTTTTAGCCGATTTCGGCAATAAATCAACTTTGTTTCCTACTAATAAAACATCATTGTTTCCGACAAAACGGTGTAGTCCTGGTAACCAGCTTCCGTTAAAGTCGAAGATGTCGACGATTTTCACAACAAGTCCGCGTGACTGCCCAATGCCGTTTAAAATCTTTAGAAAGTCATCGTCCGTTAAAGATACGTCTTGAATTTCATTATAGTGTTTTAAACGAAAACAACGTTGGCAAATGACAAACTCTTTTTCTAACGCTGATGCAGGAGTATAGCCAATTTCAGACGGATTTTCTGTCTGTAATTCTACTCCACATCCCATACAATGCAATACTTCTTCAGTCAATGTTTTAGTCCTCCCAATTAATCATGCCTTTTCTTTTCATAAAGGCCAATATTCTTCGTTCCATACGACGGTTAAATTTCGTAATAAATCCATCCGTCTGAGCAACAGGTACCACTAAAATGGTATACACGCCGAGACGGTTTCCACCGAGTACATCTGTCAGAAGCTGATCTCCTACGACGACGACCTCTTCTTTTTTCAAGTTCATCGCCTTTAGTGCACGTCTGAAAGAACGACGCAGTGGTTTTCGTGCTTTAAAAACAAACGGAAGCTCTAATGGGTCAGAAAAGAATTTAACACGCTTTTCAGCATTGTTTGAAACGATGGTCACTTGAATGCCATGCGCCTTCATTTCTTTAAACCATTCAATAAGCTCTGGCGTAGCATCTGGTCGATCCCACTCCACTAATGTATTATCAAGATCGGTGATGATCCCTTTAATTCCTCGTTGTTTTAACTCTTGTGGTGTAATATGAAATACGTTTTTCACATGCTCATTAGGTAAAAATAATTTTAACACTTTTAAACACCTCTATGATATGTCGAACTTTGGATAAATGAAGCACAACTTTTAATTATAACGCTTGATCTATATTTTCCAACCATAAATAATGAATTATCCTGATCTATCCTTGGGTTCCGTCATTTAATAAATAATACATTCCTATACGAAATAAATAAAGCCCCACAAAAATTTTTCGACAAATCTTGAACTTATCCAACCTGTGGATAAATCTATCAACAATATACCGTCTATGTTTTCAACTTTTATGGTAATTATAAACAAGATACCCACATTTTATCCACTTATTCCTGTGGATAACAGAACGATTGTTCGAAAAGAAGTTTCGTGGTAGATTGATTGTAGCGCATTCAATTAGTATATGCGCTCATCATGTCAGTCAGAACCTCTACTACTTAATAGGAGGTGGAAGCCTGATGCATAAGTTATCAGACAAGCTTCTCGTGGAATCATATTGCCGAGCTACAGAACTGAAGCTAAATCCTGAATTCATTCATCTAATTGAAAAGGAAATTAAACGCCGTTCTCTTCAAGTAGAAATTATAGCTTAACATATAATTGACTTCTTCATATTGAAACGCTAGGCCTTATCGCAAAGAAGGGTGTCATCGCTCGACATAATATTCGTCGTCCGATGACACCCTATTACGTTTGTTCCTATATAATCTAGATCGTTCCAATCCGTTCGCCTACTCGTACAGGCTGCTGTGGCTGTAAATGATCTGATAAATGAAGTTTTCCTTTTTCTAAAAATAACACGACGGTCGAACCAAAAGAAAAATACCCCAGCTCTTCACCTTTTTTTACATGCTCATTCTTAACGGTTGTTTCAATGCTATTAATAAACATTGCTCCTACTTTGACTAGCAATAAATCACCGGTTGAACCTTTCATTTGCAGAAGCTTTCGATAGTTTTTCGTAATGGGATCTTTTCCATATTTCAATCCCCACGAGTTTACAGGGTACGACTTTCCGCCAAGCGTCCATTGTTTTTCAATCGTTGCTTGAATCGGGCTGTGAATACGATGATAATCTTTTGGACTCAAGTATAGAATAATGTACTCTCCGCCTACATATTTCTGTAGAATATCATCGTCACCAATCATCTCTTCAATGGAGTACTGCTTATTTTTAACCGTAATTTCTTTTTCCGGCGTTACGGTTCCCATACTCTCAATCACAGCATCTACAGGGCTTACAATAGATGTTAGATCTGTATCAATAGGTCTTGCTGTCTCCTTCAATTCGCGAATGAAGAATTCTTGCAGCGTTTTGTATGTGTTTAACTCATTTTTCATTTCATTTTGATTAATTTTGTATACACGCGCATATGATGATATGAAATGCGAGCTAATAGATGATAGTGAAAATCGCTTAATCATAGATGATGAAAGGGGATGATTCGTTAATTCAATCATGAAGCGATAAAGATTTTTACGCAATAAAAATTACCTCCGCCATCGTAATACCTCTTTACTAACCTTACAATTAAGACTACAATAGGGTTACGTTTGTTGTTTTCCGTTTGGCATTATATACCATCCTAGTAAAGGGAGTGAGAAACATGTTTTTGTCTGATTATGTTGATCACACAATCAAAAAATTGAAAGCTCAGTCTGCTAACACCTTAACTATATTAAATCTCAGTTTAGGCGGATTCGCAATCCTTTGTATATTAAAAGATCAATTTAATTTAAGCTTACTTTTAATCTTTTTAGCAGCGTTCGCTGATAGATTTGACGGAATGGTCGCTAGAAAATTAAATATCGAATCTGAATTTGGAAAACAACTTGATTCGATGTGTGATATCATTTCGTTTGGAGTCGCACCTGCTCTCTTAATTTACCAAACGGTATTAGGAGATTTCGGAGCTCCTGGTGCAATTTTTACAATCATCTATATTGCTTGTGGTGCATCTCGTTTAGCACGATTTAACATTACTGAAAGCAATGGATATTTCACCGGTCTACCAATCACAGCCGCTGGCTGCTTGCTTACACTAAGCTATTTAACCGTCTCATTTATTCCTGTCCATTTCTTCATGTTTATTGTCATTATTCTTTCATTCTTAATGGTTAGCACATTTAAACTAAAAAAAGTGTAAGTTGAAAACTCGTTTCTTACTTAAAGAAGCGAGTTTTTTGTTTATAGATCATTATGAGGAAAAAGCGAAAGGTCCTACCTTCTTTTTATGATTTAGACTTACTCCACCTATCCAACAATTCCTAATAACTAATTTTTCAAAAAATTGTTGCTTTTTGACGAAAAAGCAATTAAAGTATGTCTATATTCTCCCTAAATATCGTGAGACGGGCTAAATCCCTTTTGTTCTTTTAGCCGTCAGTGATTTTTTTGGTTTATTTTATCAGAAAATTCAAACAAAAACTTCGGAGGTCTACTATGAGTTTATTCAGGAAAAAATCCATCGCATCTTTAATAAAAGAAACGACAGGAAAAGATGTTGCACTAAAAAAGGATTTAGGCGCTTTTGACTTAACGATGTTAGGCATTGGCGCAATTATCGGAACAGGTATTTTCGTTTTAACTGGCGTAGCCGCAGCAGAGCATGCAGGACCTGCACTAATCATTTCATTCATTCTTTCTGGACTTGCCTGTGTATTTGCTGCCCTATGTTATGCCGAATTTGCTTCTAAAGTTCCTGTATCCGGAAGCGCGTACACTTACAGCTACGCGACGTTTGGCGAATTAATCGCATGGATCTTGGGCTGGGACTTAATTTTAGAATACGGGCTCGCTTCGTCAGCCGTTGCAAGCGGATGGTCTGGTTATTTCCAAGGACTGCTTGGTGGATTTGGTATTCATTTACCAACGGCCATCACAAGCGCCTATGATCCATCAAAGGGAACGTTCATTGATGTACCTGCTATAGCCATTGTGTTTATTATTACATTACTTTTATCACAAGGAACAAAAAAATCAGCCAAATTTAATGCCGTAATGGTTCTTATCAAGCTTGCGGTTGTCGTTCTATTCATCGCTGTTGGCGTATGGTATGTAAAACCAGAAAACTGGACGCCGTTTATGCCATTTGGCTTCAGTGGAGTCGCAACAGGTGCTGCCACTGTATTCTTTGCTTATATTGGCTTTGATGCTGTTGCAACGGCTGCTGAAGAAGTACGTAACCCGCAGCGCAACATGCCAATCGGAATTATCGCTTCCTTACTTGTTTGTACAGCACTATATATTATCGTTTCAGCTATTTTAACAGGTATTGTTCCTTACACTGAATTAAATGTTAAAAACCCTGTAGCGTTTGCGCTAAATTACATTAATCAAGACTGGGTAGCTGGTCTGATCTCTGTAGGAGCAATCACAGGAATTACAACGGTTCTACTTGTAATGCTTTATGGACAAACTCGTTTATTCTATGCGATTAGCCGTGACGGTTTGCTTCCGAAAGTCTTTTCAAAAGTAAGCAAAAAGAAGCAAACGCCTGTAGCGAATACGTGGATTACATGCTTACTTGTTTCTTTCTTTACAGGTTTTGTACCATTAAGTAAACTTGCAGAATTAACAAATATCGGAACTCTTTTCGCTTTCATGACGGTATCGATTGGGATTTTATATTTACGTCGCTCAAAAGATCAAGGTGAAACAAAATCAGGATTCTCTGTTCCATTTGTACCTTACGTACCCATTTTAGCTTTCGTATTTTGTGCCTACCTTGCTCTTCAGCTCCCACGTCTAACATGGATCAGCTTTGGCGTATGGTTAGTTCTTGGTTTAATCGTCTACTTCCTATACGGCAGAAGACACAGTAACTTAAACACACAAACAAACCTCAATAAAAAGATCGGATAATGACAAAAGGGCTCATGCGCATGCATGAGCTCTTTTTAATTCCACCAATTGCAGTAGCAATTGAAATAATAGAAGCTTCCAAAAATCAAAAGCAGTACGAATAAAATAATCAGTAAGGCAAAGGCAAATCCGCCTCCGTATCCATATCCGCACCCATAACCATATCCAAATGATCCTGGATATCCATAGTACATGCGATTTCCCCCCTTTTTACTTAGTTAGTACAGCGTATGATAAGAGGGAAATTTGGTTTGGGACATTCGTGGATATGATGCTTATCCTATTTAACGATTGTCACGTAGTGGACGGATCCACAGTAGAACAATTGAAATGACGGTAATGATAAGCACCGCGATCCATTTCCATTCCATTCCATCTTTTAAAATATTGTTAATGACTCCTGCTACAATGACGAGCCCTACTAAAAGCAAAAAAATTTTTCTCATTGTGTTTCATTCTCCACCTTTTTCTTTCCATTGTAATCAACAAGCACAAACAAATCCAAAAAAATTGCATAAATAATAAAAATCCCCTTTTAAATATATAAAAACCCATTAACAAGTAATAGGAAGTAACCGATAGAAAAACTAGAGGAGCAAGAACAATAAGTCTCCAACTTTAGAGATACACAGGTGATAGAATGGATAAAACATCGATATTTGGTTTGATAATTGGCATCATCGCTGTATTTGTCGGAATGATTTTAAAAGGAGTAAATCCAGTTGTTCTTTTAAATCCAGCTGCTTTACTGATCATCTTTTTAGGTACCATTGGGGCCGTGGTCATTGCCTTTCCAACGAGAGACATTAAAAACGTTCCTAAGCTGTTTAAAGTGATTTTTAAAGAAACGAAGGTACCGAAAAACGAAGAGATTATTCCGCTGTTTGTTGAACTTGCAACATTAGCAAGACGTGAAGGTTTACTAGCACTAGAAGGTAAAATTGACGAACTTGAAGATCCTTTCCTAAAAAACGGGCTTACACTCGCTGTAGACGGACAATCTCAAGAATTTATTCGTGACGTGATGATGGAAGAAATTTCAGCTATGGAAGATCGTCATCAAACGGGTGCCTCTATTTTCGTACAAGCGGGAACATACGCCCCAACTCTCGGGGTACTAGGAGCAGTTATCGGTCTTATTGCGGCACTTTCTAATATGGGAGATACCGAGGCTTTAGGTCATGCGATTTCTGCCGCATTCGTTGCAACATTGTTTGGGATCTTTTCTGGTTACGTGCTTTGGCATCCATTTGCCAACAAATTAAAGCGTAAATCAAGACACGAAGTAAACGTTCGCTCTATGATGATTGAGGGGGTTTTATCGATTGTAGAAGGTCAGGCTCCAGCTATTATTGAACGAAAATTAACATCGTTCCTTTCGATTAATGAGCGAGAAAATTATTTCGCAAAAGGTGAGAAGCCGAATGAGTAAAAAAAGGCGTAAAAAAAAGCAGGATGATCATATTGATGAAAGCTGGCTCATTCCTTATGCAGATTTATTAACCTTATTATTGGCTCTCTTTATCGTTTTGTTTGCAATGAGCAGCATTGATTCCACTAAATTTAAAGCACTAGCCAATTCCTTTTATAACGAATTTCAAGGTGGTACAGGGTTGCTTGACTACACGTCTCCTGTTGAACCACCTACACAAGATACGGTAGGTGATGTAAAGGCTGACAAAAATAAAAACCAGCCGAGCGCAACGCCATCCCCTACTAAGGCTCCTACGAAAAAGAACAACGAAAGTGCTGCAGATGCAGAAAAGAAAAGACAAATTGCTGAACTGAAGAAAAATGTGGACGGGTACATTCAATCGAAGAATTTAACGGGAAAGTTAAAAACCACGATTACCCAAGACGGATTGCTGATTACAATTTTCAACGATATTTTATTTGATTCAGGAAGCGCAACGGTTCGCTCTCCTTATCGCAAAGTAACGACTGATCTAGCAGGATTGCTTGTCAACAGTAATCCAAAAACCATTACGATCACCGGACATACGGATAACGTACCGATTCGTAACAGTCGCTTCCAATCCAACTGGGACTTGAGCGTCATGCGTTCTGTGAACTTTATGAAAATTTTGCTCGACAACCCAAGGCTTAGCCCAAAATTATTTAGTGTAAAAGGTTACGGTGAATACAAACCGGTAGCACCCAATACAAGCGCGGAAGGTCGAAAGAAGAATAGACGTGTCGAAGTTTTGGTTGAACCTAAAGTCACTGTCCCTAGCAATCGCTAATCGAAAAAACCTTGTAACTTCTTTGTCAAGTTACAAGGTTTTTTAATGTTCTCAAACCTTTTTGGGTGGTACAGACACTATTTGTTTCACCTCTGCATACATTTAAACTACAGGTTAGGCGACATAGGAGGTGACGAAATGTCTGCTTTTTTGTCAGCTATAGGATACTTGTTTAAAGAAGTGATTTTTCTTGTATCTTATGTAAAAAACAACGCTTTCCCTCAGCCACTGTCCGCAAGCGACGAACGAAAATACTTAGAATTAATGGCCCAAGGTGATGCCCAAGCCCGAAATTTATTAATTGAACATAACTTACGTTTAGTGGCGCACATCGTGAAAAAATTTGAAAACACCGGTGAGGATGCGGAAGATCTTATTTCAATCGGTACAATCGGTCTCATTAAGGCGATTGAGAGCTACTCACAGGGGAAAGGCACAAAGCTTGCAACCTATGCCGCTCGTTGTATCGAAAATGAAATTCTGATGCATTTGAGAGCGCTTAAAAAGACGAAAAAAGATGTGTCCCTTCACGACCCAATTGGTCAAGACAAAGAAGGAAATGAAATCAGCCTAATCGATGTATTAAAATCAGAATCTGATGATGTCGTCGATACGATTCAGCTTACGATGGAGCTTGAAAAAATTAAAGAATACATTGATATACTGGATGATCGAGAAAAAGAAGTCATTGTTGGGCGCTTTGGTCTGGATTTGCAGGAAGAAAAAACGCAGCGTGAAATTGCTAAAGAGCTTGGGATCTCTAGGAGCTACGTATCTCGCATTGAAAAGCGTGCGCTCATGAAAATGTTCCACGAATTTTACCGCGCTGAAAAAGAGAAGAAACAAAAAGGCTGAAGGGGAAATCCCCTCCAGCCTTTTGTTATTTACTTTTTCGTCTGAATGGCCATATGACTACTCTCAGTAAAATCATATGCGTTCCCTCCTCCTGCAGTTAGGTGGAGTCTTTCTCCACCAACAGCCAAATCAATAAAAATGGGTTTTTCATGCTCATTTCCTTTTACTCCTTCCTCTACTTCGTAGTTTTTTTAGAACCAGCGTGGATATTGTGCACGTCGATTCATCATTTCTTCTTCAACTGCTTCTGCATGTCTAGCACGCTCAAGCTCTTCATGATTTAGCGCTCTTTTGTTAATCGTAATGGTTAAAAAGAATATGTGTAGGGTCAATGTTCTCACCTCCTTTTCAAATAAAAAGCCACAGGTTCATAGCACCTGTGGCAAAAAGACATAATAAAGCCACAGGCAAACTATTCAAACCTGTGGCGGCTAATATTCAATATACACGTGATATGAATAGGTTAGCGGATCGCTCTCCGGGTCGGTCGAATAGCATATGAAGATGTATTTAATTCGTTCTTTAAATAAGTTACGTTGACTAATAACATCTTCTTCGACCTCCTTTTTTTCATTATCACTACATTGGTAATTATATCCACAAACTACCGTTTTGTAAACCACTTTTTGTAAAAAAGGGCTTCTTTATTTTTCGTCAAATAGCGACTTCTTTAACTTTTTCGTTCTCCATGCAAAATAAAAAGCGGCACCAAGGAAAAGAACCAACACGCCCATCATCGTATCAATCTTAACGGGTGACTTGTCGCCCATTCCAATTAATACACCGATATATAAAAATGTACTTACTGCCAGCAGAATATAAATGAAGCGCGTATAATCTTCAATTTTTGCTTTCACATTTTTTACGTATTGCTCTGTATTCATCCAATCACGCCTTTCGATCTGTGTATGATCTTCTCTAAAAATGATCTACTACTAGCGTAACATAAACTAGGAGACTTCTTTTCTTGTAATTTATGTAAAAAAGAGAAGGCCATTTCGCCTTCTCTTCTCCTCATTATGATAAAGCATTTTCAAGGTCTTCAATAAGATCTTGAATATCCTCTAATCCAACAGAAATTCTCACAAGACCGTCCGTGATCCCTAATTCCTGACGGCGGTCTGCTGGAATGGATGCATGCGTCATTTTAGCTGGCACAGAAATCAAACTTTCAACAGCGCCAAGGCTCTCTGCAAGAGTAAAGTATTTCACTTTACGCAGAAGTTCATCTGCTTTTTCACTGCTTCCGACATCAAAGGAAATCATTCCACCAAATCCTCGTGCATTTTTCTTTGCAATGTCGTGGTTTGGATGACTTTCAAGTCCAGGGTAATGAACTTTCGTTACCTGTGGATGCTGAATCAGGAAATTGACAAGCTTCGCTGCATTTTTCTCGTGCTCTTCCATACGAATTCCGAGCGTTTTAATACCACGGATTAACAACCATGAATCCTGAGGCCCGAGAATGCCTCCTGTTGAGTTTTGAATGAAGTGAACATCTTCTGCTAGCTGTTCTGAATTCACGACAACAAGACCCGCTACAACGTCGCTATGGCCACCTAAATATTTCGTTGCGCTGTGTAAGACAATGTCTGCACCGAAATCAATTGGATTTTGCCAATATGGTGTGCTGAACGTATTGTCTACAATTGTTAGCAAGTTATGCTTTTTCGCTACCGCAGATGCTTCTTCCAAATCCGTAATTTTAAGCAATGGATTTGTTGGTGTTTCAATGTACAGCGCTTTTGTGTTTGGCTGAATCGCTGCTTCAATTGCTGCTACGTCGCTTGTATCAACAAACGTCGCGTCAATGCCAATACGATTCAATACTTTTGTAATGACGCGGTACGTACCGCCGTATACATCATCTGTTAGTACAACGTGGTCACCGTGATTAAAGAGCATCATCACAGCTGTTACAGCCGCCATTCCTGAACCAAAGGCGAAACCTGCTTTGCCGCCTTCAAGATCCTTAATGAGTTCTTCTAACGCGTGACGCGTTGGGTTTCCAGTACGTGAATATTCATATCCTTTGTGAACACCAACAGATTCTTGTTTGTATGTGCTCACTTGATAAATAGGTACCGATACGGCTCCTGTTTGCGGATCTTCTGAAATACCACCATGAATAAGCTTTGTTTTTTGTCTCATTATTAAATCCCACCTTCGTAGATTTTTTTGCTCAAATATCGATCACTGCCATCAGGGAAAATCGTGACAACGTTTGTTCCTGACGGAGAATTCTGTGCTTCTACTAATGCTGCATAGAAGGCTGACCCTGATGAACTTCCTACAAGGAGTCCTTCACGTTTTGCAAGCTCTTTTACTTGTGTAAAGGCATCCACATCTGAAACGGTATGAATGCTGTTAAAATACGCTTTATCCATATAGTCGGGAAGGAATTCCATGCCGATGCCCTCCGTTTTGTGAGGACCAGGCTCTCCCCCGTTTAGGATCGATCCTTCTGGTTCCACAATGACCGTTTTTATCTTCGGCAATTGCTCCTTCAGATATTGTGCAGTTCCCATAAAAGTCCCACCAGTACCAGCCCCTGCAACAAATACATCGACTTGGCCATCTAACTGCTCATAAATCTCTGGTCCAAGCGTTTTGTAGTAAGTGAGGGGATTTGCTGGGTTCGCAAACTGCTGGGGACAATAGGAGTTGGGGATTTCCTTTAGAAGTTGCTGTGCCTTTTGAATGGCTCCGCGCATTCCCTCTGCTGTTGGCGTTTGCACGACTTTTGCTCCTAATGCCTTCATCAAATCCTGTTTTTCAACGCTGAATTTTTCCGGTACGCATACAATAACATTCACATCATAATGAACCGCTGCGAGCGCTAGTCCAATGCCCGTATTACCTGCGGTTGGTTCAATGATTGTACCGCCCTTTTGAATTTTGCCCGTTGCAAGTGCCTGTTCAATAAGCTCTTGTCCTAAACGGTCTTTTACGCTGCCACCTGGATTTAAATACTCAAGCTTGGCAAATAAGCGAACGCCTTCTGGTAAAGAGAATTTCGTAATTTCAAGGATGGGTGTCTGACCCACTAATTCATGAATGCCTTTTGCTACTTTCACCAATTCCACCTCATTAACTCATCATCGCTTTTACGCAGTGAAATATTTTGTCTACACATGGAAATGAGGGAATTTAGACGTCGTGTCAAAATACCCTCATCCAGGTCATTACTTCGTTAGTTGCTTAACAATCCCTAATACAAGGCTTGCTGAATTTAATGCTGCTTTGTCTAAGAACTGATCAAATGAAACGTTTGACTCTTTTCCAGCAATATCAGATAGTGCACGGATAATAACAAACGGTGTTTGGAATTGATGACAAACTTGAGCAATCGCTGCTGCTTCCATCTCTGCTGCATATAAATTCGGGAACTTCTCACGTACAAATTCAACGCGAACAGGATCATTCATAAATGAATCGCCTGTTGCAATAAGACCCTTCACAATTTGCATGTCCGTAATTTCTTTGGCCGCTTCCTCAGCAGCACGTACAAGCTTCTCCTCTGGTAGGAATGCAGCTGGCATACCAGGAACTTGCCCGTACTCATAATCAAAGATCGTTACGTCTACATCGTGATGTCTTACTTCTGTTGAAATAACCGCATCACCAACATTTAGTTCCGGATGGAAGCCTCCTGCTGAACCTGTGTTGACAACGTAATCAGGCTTGAACTTCTCAAGCAGGACAGCTGTTGAGAGCGCTGCGTTTACTTTTCCAATTCCTGATTTTAATAAAACAATGTCCACGCCATCAATTGTACCTGTTGAATACTCAGATCCACCAATAACGGTTTGTTCTAGGTTCTCTAGTTTGTCACGTAGAATCGTTACTTCTTCTTCCATTGCTCCGATAATTGCTACTTTCATCGTTTGAAAAACTCCTTTATCGTTTAGTGGCGTTCATCACACACACAAAATGATTAAAACGTGTAAACTCAACGTCAAAATCGTACTTCTCTAAAATGGAGCGAAGCACTCCGATTGTTGTGTAATACTCCCGCTGTAAATCTTCTGCTAGGTTATGATAACCTTTTTCTTTGGATTGCTGAATTGTATCTGTGTAAGCTTTCTTATCTTCAAACATCGTATCAGCAAACACTATTTTACCACCCACAGGAAGGAAGTTTCCATAGTTTCTAACAGCTTCATCTTTTTCAGCGTCTGTTAGATGATGAAAAGCATACGTACTCACAATGGTATGAACGGAAGCATTCGGGAGATCAAAGTTCAAAAAATCTCCGTCGCTTATGCTCACACTGTCACCAAGCTTCTCTACTGCTAGATCACGCATCGGCTTTGAAGGCTCAACGCCAAACACCTCTAGACGATTTCCTAACAGTTTCGTTGTCAGATTTCCCGTTCCAACGCCAAACTCTAACACGTTGCCTACAGAAAGGTCTGCAACCTTTTGTAAAATGTCTTCGTATCGTGCAAAAACTTCTTTATATTCTTCATCATGTCCTGTTACGGACGTGTCATATTTGTCTGCCCAATCTTCAAATATATCTAGAAATTCGCGACCCATGGCCTTTTCCTCCTAATACAAATAATTCATATGAGTATAGTATGAATTAAAACATCAAGTGATCTAAAATTAACACATTATGATGTTTTGTTCAAGTACTATCTCCCCGATTCGTGTAAAATTATAGGGTACATTTATCTTATGAAAAAAAGGAGTAGGCGTTCATGAATTTTCATTTAAATATGATTCAAGACAAGATTGAGTTTTTTGAGGCACACGATTTGGATACGCTAGAAAAGAAAATCAATGAAAAAATCGAGCAAAATACCGCGATCATGCTTGAGGTGAAACACGTATCTCACCAAATGAGCATTGATTACGATAAAGGTCTGAAATGGTATTCGGCCGTTGTCCATTTTAAATACAAGGCATAAAAAAAAGATGCACCAAGGTGCATCTTTTTTTTACTTCATCTCTTCCATTTGAACAGGTTTCCAGCCTTCGCCGTCTACCCAATCAATTTGAACGCGATATTTTTTTTGCTGTGATTTGGATTCAATGGTTGCGACTGCTTTTTGCGGACTTCCATTGTTTCCGATACGCCAAATGATCATATCGCTCTCTGAAACACCTGTAGCTGAGCTAACAGCTTTCAGCATTTCATTCCAGTCCGTAGACCCCTTCTCATATGTTGCCACGTGCTCACCTTGTTGTTCTGTGCCCACTGGCTTCCAGTTTGGATCTACAACGGTTTTATCAACGTCTGATGATGGGTCGTTGTTTTCAGTAACCTGTACGTCACCCTTATCTTCATCCTGACTTTCATCATCAGCGCTTTGATCATCTTCTGTCGCTTGATCATCTACAGTTGAATCATCTGAGCTTTGATCATCAGCACTTTGATCATCTTTATTTTGATCGTCATCAGCTTTGCTTTTATCGCTCTTGTCTTCTGACTTGTTGGAATCACTTTTGTGATCCTTTTTCACTTCAGAAGAAGCGGTTTGTGTATCTGCAGGCTTGTCCTTATGATTCATCATGAGGCTACCACCAACAAACACAATTAAAACAGCGACAACGGCAATGAGTACGTTATAAATGCGGTTAGTCTTTTCTTTCCGTTTTTCATGTCGTTGTGAAAATCGTTTGTTTTCCATAAACTAAGATTCCCCCAGTTTTTATAATGAACTATTTTACCACTACGAGCCGAATTCTTGAAGTAATATCTGAATTTTGATGAACAATTGTAATATTATTGGTACATTTTACAGGTCACTACTTCGGATACAGCGTATTTACTATATCATAAAATACAGCGTTTGTAGGGGTCGTGCTACTTTCTGTATTTAAGTCTACCACAACAAGCGCATATTTTGGATGATTGGCGGGAAAATATCCTGCAAACCATTTGTTAATGATGTTCGTATTTTTCCCTTCAACCGCCCGGATATCCGCCGTTCCAGATTTTCCTGCTACTTGAACAGCTAGCGACTGAAATCGTCTTCCCGTTCCCTTTGGGTGATCAACGACCTCTTTTAGCAATTGACGAAGCCGAATTGCGGTATACGGTGCGATATGATCTCCTTGAAGCTTTTGGGGCTGAAAGGTGTATAACGTAGCGCCATTTTTATATTGAATGCGATCCACGACACGAACCTGCTTCTTTTCTCCTCCCCTTGCGATTGTTGCCATCATGTTGGCAACTGCAAGCGGCGTCACCCGTACATCTCGCTGCCCGATCGCCGTTTGGGCAATTTCTTTTGAATAAGTGGACGGCTTGTTTTGATGCCAAATGACGCCCTTTCCCTCATGATCAAACTGCGTAAAATCACTAAAGTGAAAGACATCTCCCTGCCATCCTACAGGATCGATTAACCCTAGCTTATTGGCATACTCATCAATAATCGTTTTATTCTCTTTGACCATTTCCTTTGCGACCGTTCCAAACGTATAGTTGCAGCTTTCAGCAAAGCTGTCTTGAAAATTAAGCATTCCCTTTCTTTTCGCTTGCTTTTCCAACTTGTTATAGATGTCTAAATCACAGTTAAATGTCCGTTTATACGTATCAATTCCTGAGTCAATTGCTGCGGCGGCAATGACCGTTTTAAAAACGGACCCCGGCACTTGAGGTACGAGCATACGATTTCCGACGCCACTGCTTCGCTGCTGATTAATATGAGGCCTGCTCGTCATGGCAACTACCTCATTTGTATCGATGTCAAGAAGAACTGCGCCTCCCTCTTTAAGGCCGTGGTCATCTAGAATACTCTCCATTTTTTGCTGGATGGAAGAATCAATCGTTGTTTGCACACTGACGGGATAAAAGGGATTTCCAGCACCGGTATACTTTACTTCAATACCAAACAAAGGACCACCTCGGCGGTCAACGTGGTAAAGAAGCTTGGATTCCTGCTCTGGTATTAAAAACTCATCAAAGGACGACTGTAAGCCTGAAACCCCTATTGGTGTATTAATGGAAAGCTCCCCATCATTTACTTTCTTATTGTAGCGCTTTGTCATCACATTTTTATTTTCCCCTGTAATTCCAATGAGCTGTTCAGCTATTGGATCTTTCACTTTTTTTTGCACATTCAGCGCAAACACTCCGGGGATTTTAAGTGCATTAATTTCTTTTGCCTGCTCACTCGTAAGTGTTTCACCAATGACGGCAGGCTTATCTAACGTGTTAATTTCCTCATCTAACGTAGCTGTTGTATGTTGCATAATGCTTGCGACTTTCTCTTTTGGCCACGTCATTTCTTTTACAAACGGAAATACCACAAGTCTTCTTTCCTTTTGAACGGTTAATGGCACGCCATTTTTATCGGTAAATTGTCCACGCCCATCATTTAAGACCATTTCTTGGGTTCGCTGTTTAACGCTAGATTCGATCAGATTTATTTTTTCTTTTGAAAACGTTTCGGTATCAATGAGCTGAATTTGCGCCATCCGTCCTACGAGCACGCCAATCATAATCATCATTAAAATAAGAACAAAATGAATGCGTTTGACCGTGTTTTTCATTCTCGTCACCTCTTCATCATTGTTGACGAGAAAAAGGTGGTTTAAAACGACAACACAAAAAAAGTGGCCCCGTAGGACCACCTGTTCATCTCTTATTTAATCGTAACGATTTTTACACTCATTTCTCCGCCTGGCGTTTGAACAACTACTTCATCGCCAATTTGTTTGCCCATTAAGCTTTTCGCAATTGGAGAGTCATTTGAAATCTTTCCTTCAAACGGATCTGCTTCTGCACTACCGACGATTGTGTATGTTTCTTCATCACCATCTGGAAGCTCTACGAACGTAACAGATTTTCCAAGAGATACTACAGATGAGTTTTCTGCATCCTCTTCAATAATTTTAGCGTTACGAATCATATTTTCAAGCGTTGCGATACGAGCTTCTACAAATGCCTGCTCGTCCTTCGCTGCATCATACTCAGAGTTCTCGGATAAGTCTCCGAAGCCGCGAGCTGTTTTAATACGCTCAACCACTTCTTTACGTTTTACGGATTTTAAGTATTCAAGCTCTTGCTCTAACTTTTCTTTACCTTCTTTAGTCATTGGAAATACTTTTTCTGTTGCCATCGACCCTTCACTCCTTCTAAAAGTTTCGTCATCTATCCCCTGCAGGGAGGCTTTCTGTATATGTACACAAATCAAAAACAAGCGTATAGAGAAATGCCAGCTTCGCGGGAAGCTGTGCATTTCATGTATTCTTTATAATTTGTGTGATTACCAAAAAGAATATGACAAAAATTCTCTGTAAAATGGAATTTTTTCCAATCTATTGATGTATTCTATGCTATGTTATTACAAAATGGCGTTTTGTTCAAGAATTGTTTGTATTTTCGTAACCATCAGGTCGATCGCTACGTGGTTTTGTCCACCTTCTGGAATAATAATATCCGCATAGCGTTTTGTTGGTTCAATGAACTGATTGTGCATTGGACGTACAACCGTCACGTATTGATCCACTACAGATTCAAGCGTACGTCCGCGCTCTTTAATGTCACGAAGCATACGGCGAATAATGCGAAGATCTGCATCTGTATCAACATACAATTTAATATCCATTAAATCACGAAGACGCTCATCTTCTAATACTAAAATGCCTTCTAATATAATAACGTCCTTTGCTTCTTGCGGAATCACATCTTGTGAACGCGTGTGTAGCGTGTAGTCATACACAGGCTTGTTAATGGATTCATACTCCACAAGGCTTTGAAGATGCTCGATTAAGAGATCATTATCAAACGCAAGCGGATGATCATAGTTCGTTTGCAGACGCTCTTCGAACGGCAAATGACTTTGATCCTTGTAGTAGTAATCTTGCTCTAAAAGCAAAATTGAGTGACCTTTAAAATATTCATAAATGGCTTTTGTTACAGTCGTTTTTCCAGAACCAGAACCACCAGCAATTCCGATTACAACAGGCTTTTTATTCCCCATCTGTCTCTTATAGCCCCTTTCGCATCATGTTATAAGGGAAAAGAGGTTGATCTACCTTGAAGCGAACAATTTGTAACGGATGACGCGCTGCATCTAATTCGTTTCCACCTTCATCCCAGATTTTATCAATTACTTGCGTAAAGTTTTCGATTTCCGGACCGAAAAACTCTACTTTGTCTCCTTGTTTGAAATAATTACGCTGTTGAAGGGTAATTATTTGTGTATCTTCATTGTAGTCTAGAACTAAACCAGTGAAATCATACGTTGTTTTTTTGCTATGATTTCCAAACATTTGCTCTTGTACGCCTGGTACACCTTCAAAGAAAGCAGGAGCAGTATCACGGTTCGCACATTTATCAAGCTCATCTAGCCATTCCTTTTGAATAACAAAGTTGTCCGGGTCCGCACAATAAGCGTCAATTACTTTACGATACACGCTTACAACTGTTGCGATGTAATGAATGGATTTCATACGCCCCTCAACTTTAAGGCTGTCAATTCCAAGCTCGATCATTTGTGGTATAGACTGAATAAGATTTAAGTCTTTCGGGCTCATAGCAAATGCAGCATCTTCGTCATCGAAAAGCGCTACTTCATTTTTCCCGTCTTCGACTTTGAAGAGGTCATAATCCCAGCGACATGATTGACAGCAACCACCTCGGTTTGAGTCACGAGCCGTCATATGATTACTTAAAACACAGCGACCTGAGTAGGCAATACACATTGCACCGTGAATGAACGTTTCAATTTCAATGTCCACTTTTTCTTTCATTAGGCGAATTTCTTCCGCCCCTGTTTCACGTGCAAGTACAACACGCTCCAAGCCCTCTTCTTTCCAGAACTGCACGGCTTTCCAGTTTGAAAGGGATTGCTGTGTGCTTAAATGCACTTCAAGTTTCGGTGCAACGCGGCGAGCCGTTTCAATAATGAGTGGGTCCGCTACGATAATCCCTGCCACACCAGCTTCTTGAAGTCCTTCTAAATACTCTTCTAGGCCGTCAATATTTTCGTTATGAGCAAAGATGTTCGTTGTTACGTAAATTCTCGCTCCATATTTGTTCGCAAATTGCACGCCTTCAGCCATTTCCTCTTGAGAGAAGTTATCGGCATTTGAGCGCAGTCCATATTCACGTCCTCCGATGAAGACAGCATCTGCTCCGTAGTGAACAGCAACTTTTAACTTTTCGAGATTTCCCGCTGGTGCTAATAGCTCAGGCTTTTTCGTAATCACGCGTTTTCCATCTACTACAGCATCAATTTGTACTGCCATTCTTTTACCTCCTTATAAACGTCCATTTTAATAAACTGTTTCTTTAAAGAAGAATCCCGTATCAAGAGGGCGATTCATCGGCTGTAGCTCTTCTAACTCTTCTAAAAGAGCATCTTTTACATCCTCGTATTCATCGCGATCAGCAACACATAAATCAATCGCTTTACGATAACGTTTTGTGACTTCGACTAAGTAATCCGTTGTTTTTAACACACCGTCAATTTTAAAGGAATCAACTCCGGCATCAATCATCTCAGATAGCTCATCAATAATCGCTACATCATTTGGACTCATAATGTGTGTTCCGTTTGCATCTTCAAAAATCGGGTATTTATTATTACGTTCCTTATCTAATAGGAACATGTTTTTTTCTTGCTTACGATTTTCAATCTCAAGCACGTTTCCTTGATACTCGAAGTAGTTGCCTAATAACGAGCGTTTCGATTGGAACATACATGTCATCCCATGCACCTGTACTTCAATTTCAACGTCTGCTTTTTCAGCAATTTCAACGACAGAATCCATGCTTAGCTCACGAGCGAGCACGGCGCGCTTCGCACCTTTGCGTCCCCAGTAGTTGCACGTGTAGTAATTTGTTCCTGTTGTTTCTGTGCTCCAATGAAGTGTAAGCTCTGGTGTTACTTCACGAGCTGCCATTAGCACTGCTGGGTCACCGAATACAACCGCGTCTACTCCTGCGTCTTTTAAAAACAGAAGGTAATTTCCTAGCTCGTCTACTTTGTCATTGTGGAAAATCCCGTTCATTGCCACATGTACTTTCGTATCTTTGCTATGTGCGATGTTCACTGCCTCTACGATGTCTTCACGTTTAAATTCACCTGCTAAACGAAGACCGTAGCGCTGTTCACCGATTAAAAATGCGGTTGCTCCTGCATCTGCCAGAAGCGCAATATCATTAACGCTAGTAGGCGTTACTAATAATTCCGGCTTTTTCATTTTTCTTCACCTCGTTTAAGACTAATAGCAATGCCATCGCCGATCGGGAGAATGACCGTTTCATATCCCTCGTGAGCCATTAACCATTGATTATAAGTTTGAATTTTTTTCGTCAAACTGCGAATACGCTTCTTCTCAATCAGTTCATGATCTTCCGCAACGTAGCCCTTAAAAAGAACGTTGTCTGAAATAATCATTCCTCGTTCGCTTAAAAACGGCTCATATGCCTCAAAGAAACGCTGATATTGGCCTTTCGCAGCATCAATAAAAATCATGTCGTATGGTCCATGCTCTTCCATTTCTTTTTCAAACTCAAAAGCATCTCCAAATAACAAGTGAATGCGTGACTGACAGCCCGCTTTTTCAATGTATTGTACTGCTTTTTCATAACGTTCCTCATCACGTTCAACCGTTACAATGTGAGCGTTTGGTAAGGCAAAAGCCATTCGAAGAGCAGAGTAGCCAATGGCCGTTCCAATTTCAAGAATTTTCTTTGGCTGATGAAGACGAAGCAGCTGAAGCAGCGCCTCAATGCCGATTAGCTCCATAATTGGAACACCGTGCTCTTTTGCATACTCTTCCATTTCACTTAACAATTCGTTTCGCTTCGGAACTAATGACTCCACATAATCGGTTACCTCTTTTGAAAGCAACTCTTTTTCCTCCGATCTAACGTAGGCTTTTTATTACGATTGTTTATTCATCCTACTTTTCATTCTCTCTATTAAAAATGAGCTTATTTCGGCTCATTTTTTACGTGTATTAGGTTCTCTATTTCTGGTCAAAAAGCTATTTTTACACAAAAAAAAGCTTGTACAAAAACAGAGCACAACTCGTTTATTATATAGGTTTTCTCTCAATGCGTAAACCCGATATATTTTAACACAAATAAAGAGGGATTGCGAAACTTTCGCATCCCCCTTTTGAATTGTTTGTTATTTTTTATTCGTAATATGGATCGCTTTTTGTTTATTATGCTCTTGAAGCGTGGTTGAAAAGATCACATCGCCACTTGGTGTTGCCAAAAAGTATAAATACTTTGTCGTAGCCGGATGAAGAGCTGCTTTAATCGACATTTCTCCTGCATTTGAAATTGGCCCCGGAGGCAATCCTTTTACCTTATAGGTATTGTAAGGAGAATCTACCTCTAAATGCTTGTACAACACGCGTTTTTTGTGCTCCCCTAGCGCATACAGCACAGTCGGATCTGTTTGAAGCGGCATTTTATCGTTAAGACGATTGTAAAAGACGCTTGCAATTTTCTCACGCTCTGTTTTATTCGTTGCTTCCTCTTCAACCAAAGAAGACATCGTTAAAACTTTGTGAGCAGAATAATTCTTCTCTTTCATATCATCTTGATACTTTTGAAGCGTGTCGTCTGTTCTGTTGATCATTTTATCCAAAATGTCGTGAAGCGAAACCTTCTCATCATAAAATTGATAAGTAGCTGGATAAAAATATCCTTCAAGTGGATATTTTACATCTTTATTCAACACTTCTTTTGTGACTAACTTTGGATATTTTTTCATTAATCCGTTAATGAACGACGAACTGTTTGCGAGCGCTAGTACATCTGATTCTTTATACTGCGTGTGCTTAGCAATAATGGCAGCAATTTGCGTAAGCTGTGTTCCTTCTGGAATGGCAAGCTTTATTTTCGCATTTTTCGATACGTCACCTTTTGTCATCATATTGATCATTTGATCAACATCCATTGACTTTGAAAAAGAATATGTACCTGCCTGAAAATTGCCTTTGTCGTTAAATTTTACGTAATAACGGAAAATTGTTCCGTTTTTAATGACCCCTTGCTTTTCTAATTCCTGACTAATGGCTGAAACGCTAGAACCAGGTGGGATCGTTACTTCAATGGACTTTTTACTTTGCTCATTTACGGGTTGCAAAGCGGAATGTATATAGAGAAAAAGACCTGCTAGTACAAGAACAATGACGCCTACTATACTAGATAAAATGATCCACATGCGCTTTTTGCGCTTGTTTGGCGGCTGTCCGTTCCACATTGCAGGCATTGAATTTGGCTTTTGCTCATCTGACACGATACATCCTCCTTTCCTGCGGTACTTATTATACTACATTATGGATAAACTTAGTATTGCCACACATAGAAAAAAGTGCCGTTGAAGCATGAATCGCTTCAACGGCACTTTTCGAATGAAAATTTTATTGTTCGTTTTCTTCTTCTTCGTCTAAGAAAGCTCCTAGCATTTCTTCAATTAGATCCCATTCTTCTTCAGATTCGATTGGCTGTAATTCGCCTTCTTCACCTTCTGGGCCTTCGTTGAAAGCTGAAGCATGAATTTCGATCTCTTCTTCGTCATCTTCACTTGCACTTACTGGGTAGTAAAGTACATATGATTTTTTGAATTCGTCAGATGCAAATGTGAAAAGAACCTCACATAATTGCTCGTTGCCATTTTCGTCTACTACTGTAATTTGTTTTTCACCATGTTCCATTATTGTATACACCTCAATTTATTGTTTGCTATCTAAATAGCCTTGTAATATCATGACTGCCGCCATTTTATCAATTACTTTTTTTCGTTTTTTTCTGCTGACATCTGCAGACAATAGGACTCGCTCCGCTGCTACTGTTGATAAACGCTCGTCCCACATAGTAACCTCCATTTGCAACTCTTCTTTTAGAAGGTCTGCAAATTCAATGCAGGCTTCCCCACGTGGACCGATCGTTCCGTTCATGTTTTTCGGTAACCCGACTACTAACGCTTCAACACTATACTCTTGAATTAGCTCCTGGAGTCTTGGAATACTTACGTGAACCTTTTCATTAGGGACTTTAATCGTTTCAATTCCTTGAGCCGTCCATCCCATTTCATCGCTCACTGCCACTCCGATTGTCTTCGTGCCTACATCTAATCCAAGTACGCGCATTTACTAACCCTCTCGATGCTGTTTTAAGTACGATTTCACTAATTCTTCAATTAGCTCATCTCGCTCTAACTTACGAATGATGTTACGTGCATCCTTATGGCGGGGAATATAAGCTGGATCACCAGACAATAAGTATCCCACAATCTGGTTTATGGAATTATAGCCTTTCTCTTCTAGCGCATCATGAACCGTAAACAATACTTCATGAACATTCGTTTCTGAAGAGTCATCATGAAAATTGAATTTCATGGTTTGATCAAAAGAGCTCATACTGACACCTCACTCTCATTCCTTGTGGATGTACTCACAAAATGTTAGTTCTTGTTTCTATTGTACACTAATGTTTGTCGTAATCAAACGGATTTTACCCATTCTTCTACAAAGCTTAATGCACTCTCGATTTTCGAAGCGTCTTTACCACCCGCTTGTGCCATATCAGGACGACCACCGCCGCCTCCGCCACAACGTGTTGCCACTTCTTTTACAATCTTCCCAGCATGATAACCTGAATCAATTAAATCTTTCGTTACACCCGCAACGATGTTCACTTTCTCACCTTGTGCCGATGCAAGTACGATCACAGCAGATCCTAACTTTTGTTTAAGGTCATCTACCATGCCGCGTAAGCCGTTCATGTCTGATGCATTTACTTTCTTCGCTAGTACTTTTACACCGTTAATTTCTTGTACTTGATCCACAAGACTACCTGCTTCAATATTACCCAGTTTTGTAGATAAAGATTCGTTTTCACGCTGAATTTCTTTCATTTCGTCTAATAAACCGTCGATACGCGTTAAAATGTCACGTGGATTTGCTTTTAGTTTACTAGCCGCTTCTTTTAGCGTGTTTACTTGGTTATTCATTAACTGATAAGCATGTTGACCTGTTACAGCTTCAATACGTCGTGTTCCTGCTCCAATTCCAGATTCAGAAACAATTTTAAATAAGCCAATAACAGATGTGTTCGGTACGTGACAACCACCGCAAAGCTCAAGGCTATAGTCGCCTACTTGCACGACACGTACAACGTTGCCATACTTCTCGCCGAATAATGCCATTGCACCTTTTTCTTTTGCTTCGTTAATGCCCATGCTCTCAATGACAACCGGAATACTCTTCCAGATTTTTTCGTTTACGATTTGCTCGATTTTCTCTAATTCTTCTGCCGTTACTTGGCCGAAGTGTGAGAAGTCAAAGCGTAGACGCTCACCTGTTACTAATGAACCAGCTTGGTTTACATGACCACCGAGCGTGTCTTTTAGTGCTTGGTGAAGTAAGTGAGTTGCCGTATGGTTTTTAATGACGTGACCACGGTTTTCTTCATCTACTGTTGCTGTGTATGTTTCACCGTTTGCTAACGTTCCTTCTACAACATGTACCGTATGAAGATTTTGACCGTTCGGTGCTTTTTGAACATCTTTTACGATGATTTTAGACGTTGCGTTTGTTAGTGTTCCTGTATCCGCAATTTGTCCACCGCTCTCCGCATAGAAAGGCGTCTCTTTTAAAATAAGCTGTGCATCTTGTCCTGCCTCAGCTGCTTCAGCAAACTGACCGTTCACAAGAATAACTTGTGGAGATGTTTCAATCGTTAAATTGCTGTACCCAACAAACGTGCTTTCTGCTTTAATTTCACCAAGGATACCGTCTTGAACTTGCATCGAATCCACATCTTGACGGGCTGCACGAGCACGTTCACGCTGGGCTTCCATTTCACGTTCAAATCCTTCGTGATCGACTTTCATGTTCTCATCTTCAGCGTACTCTTCCGTTAGTTCAACAGGGAAACCGTACGTATCATAAAGGCGGAACACATCTGTACCAGCAATTACGTCGCTACCTTTTTCTTTTTCTTGCTTCATAACTGTTGCTAAAATAGCAAGGCCGTCATTTAACGTCTCATGGAAGCGTTCTTCTTCGTTTTTCACGACGCGTTGAATAAATTCTACTTTTTCCTTCACGCCTGGATAGAAATCTACCATAATTTCAGCAACTACCGGTACAAGCTCGTACATGAACGGACGATTAATATTAATTGACTTCGCATAACGAACCGCACGACGAAGTAAACGACGTAATACATAGCCGCGACCTTCATTTGATGGAAGGGCTCCGTCTCCAACTGCAAATGTTACTGTACGAATGTGGTCAGCAATGACTTTAAATGCCACATCGTCTTCTTTGCTTTGACGGTATTTACGACCGGAAATAGCTTCTGTTGCTTCAATAATTGGCATGAAAAGGTCTGTATCAAAGTTCGTTGGTACGTCTTGAATAACTGATACCATACGCTCTAGACCCATTCCTGTATCAATGTTTTTCTTTGGAAGCGGCGTATACGTTCCGTCTGGATTATGGTTAAATTGTGAGAACACAAGGTTCCATACTTCTAAATAACGTTCGTTCTCGCCACCTGGGTATAGTTCAGGATCACTTTCATCATTACCGTACGCTTCACCACGGTCATAGAAAATCTCCGTATTTGGACCACTTGGGCCTTCACCGATATCCCAGAAGTTTCCTTCTAAACGAATAATACGTTCTTCTGGAACCCCAATTTTGTTTTTCCAATGATCATACGCTTCCGTATCTTCTGGATGAATCGTGACAGAAAGCTTGTCAGCATCAAAGCCAACCCACTTGTCGCTTGTTAAGAACTCCCATGCCCACTCGATTGCTTCTTCTTTGAAATAATCACCGATGGAGAAGTTTCCAAGCATTTCAAAGAACGTATGATGGCGTGCCGTTTTCCCTACATTTTCAATATCGTTTGTACGAATTGATTTTTGCGCGTTACAAATACGTGGATTTGCTGGAATCACGCGACCATCAAAATATTTTTTAAGTGTTGCTACACCGCTGTTAATCCAAAGTAAAGATGGGTCCTCATGAGGAACAAGAGGAGCACTTGGTTCTACGCTATGACCTTTTTCTTTGAAAAAATCTAAATACATTTGACGTACTTGTGCAGATGTTAACTTTTTCATCTTCATATCCTCCTTAAAATGGTTGTTTCATGGCATAAAAAAACTCCCATCCCTAAAAGCAGGGACGAGAGTTATACTCGCGGTACCACCCTGATTATGAGCTACAATGAGCTCATCACCTCAGAAGCACTAACGTAGCTTTCACGGCAGAGTTTATCTACACTCCAGATTAGCTTTCTGCTACCCTTCATTTAAAGCCCCTCTCAGCCTTGGGAGCTTCTCTCTGATCCTAACGGAATAAATGGGCTGTAGCATACTTGATCCTTCATTGCTTTTGTCGTTATGTATGACAATGTTTATGGCGATATTATGACAAATTGCACTTTATTTGTCAATGCTTGAAGCTATACGTACGCAAATGAATGAGTGAAATTTTCACCACGGCAAGAATTGGTACGGCAAGAATCAATCCAATAATTCCTCCCAGTTCTCCCCCGAGAAGGAGGGCAAACATAATAAAAAGAGGATGAATGTGCAGGCTTTTCCCAACAATGAGCGGTGATAAAATATTCCCTTCCAAAAACTGAAGGAAAAAAATGAGAACGAGCACAATAATCACAAGCTTCACGGAAATGGTCGCGGCAATGACCGCGGCTGGTATAGCTCCAATAATCGGGCCGAAATAAGGAATCACGTTTGTGAGACCGATAATAATGCCAAGCAGCAAAGGATACGGAATGTGAAAAATCCATAAACCTATGGTGGCAACAGTACCAATAATCACACATACAAAAAATTGACCACGAATGTAATCTCCTAGCGACTCATTCACATCGTGCAAAAACCGTTTTCCTGGCGCATGCCACTTTTTAGGAGTCAAAAAGGCCACTGCTTTTCGAATAAGACCGAAGTCTTTTAACATGTAGAACACAATAAACGGAATAATAATGACCACTAAAAAAGCACCGATTAATCCTTTTACTCCGTTCATAATTCGTTCCATCCAGCCTCCAAGCGACGCCTCCATATCATCAAGAGCCTGTTCAATGCGTTCATGCACGCCGCTTGGCAACGATTCGGTATGATGATGAACGGATGAGATCCAATCACGATACGTATTGGTCACCTGTGGCAGCTGCTCATTCAAATCGCGTAGCTGAATAATAAAGACTGGGATTCCTTTGTAAATGGCATACCCTACCCCACCAAAAAACAGCAAATAGATAATTAAGATAGCTAGCGGTCTTGGAAGTGATTGTTGATGAAGCTTTTCAATAAGCGGATGAAGAAGATATGTAATAAACCCTGCAATTAAAAATGGAATGAGGGCCTTAAAAATCATAAATAAAATGGGTAGCCATAAAAACTTAATTTTAAAGAAGACAAATATACAGAGGAGTAGTAATAAAGCCACTCCTAGTCGGTAAAACCATTTTACAGGTACTTCTCTCACGTCGCATCCCTCCTGCTACTGTTAGTCTGAATGATTTACGAGAGAATATACGCGTCGATTAAAAAGTCCCCATAAAAAAGAGAACCCCGATAGGTTCTCTTTTGTTTGTTTTACGAAAATGATTTCATAACGCGCTTGCGCATTTTTTTCATATTTCGTCTTGAAAACATTTGACGGTCGTCTGCAGCTTTATATGCATAAGCTCCTAGGCCAAATACGACGGCTGACGTTAAAAAACGGTTCATGATGCATCCCCCTCTAAAGAGTAACGTTACAAATTAATCGTTCTCTCATCGTCTGAAAATAAGTCATCAAGTGAGCTCAACGATCCGTCTTCCTCAACTTGATGCAAATTTGCTTTTCCTTTTGAAATGGTTAATTCAATGAAACATCCCCAGCAGTAATATTGGTTTACGCCAATTTTCCCAACATCAATACTATTACAGTTTGGACATCTTAACACAATGGACACCTCAATTTTCTCGACTATTAGTAGTAGAGCAGTGTGCCCATTTTTTGTTAAAACCATACGCCAAAGATGATCATATCAACCAAAAAAAGAAAAACGATAGCCACACCTTTTAGTGGGCTATCGTTATGTTTTGATATTTTACATAAAATCATACGGCGTAACGTTTTCCATGCCAATATTTGCATCTGCCATAAATGGGACCTCATTCGGATCATGAGGAACATCCTCACTTTGCAGCAAAGAAAGCAGGGTTGTTTGCCTCATCCCATCATCGTTCCGCTTAATTCCTAAGTTCAACGCGTCTTCTTCACCGCACAAAATTAAAAAGTTTTTACTTCGCGTCACGGCCGTATAAATTAAATTACGACGCAGCATACGATAATAACTTTTTACAACCGGCAAAATCACGATGGAAAATTCGCTCCCCTGTGATTTATGAATGGAGCAGCAGTACGCATGAGTAATTTGATTAAAATCTTGCTTTGTATAGGTTACCTCATTGCCATCAAACGAAATGACCAGCATATCCTGCTTCTCCGTGTTCTCCTTCGCATAAAAAACGGAGACGATCTCACCCATATCACCGTTAAATACGTGACTTTCCGGCTGATTGACGAGCTGCAGAACTTTGTCACCGACTCTGTACACGACGTCTCCGTGCTTTACTTCTCTGCGCTGCTGAGAAGGCGGATTAAATAGCTCTTGCAGAATGACGTTCATTTGATCAATGCCCGCAGGTCCTCGATACATCGGAGCAAGCACTTGAATGTCCTTCACCTGATAGCCCTTTTTAAATGCATTGGCAGAAACCTTTTGCACTACCTCGCTAATTTGCGCCGTCGTGCATTTAATAAATGAACGGTCTGGCTGTGGCTGTCTAATATCAGGAGGAAGCTCTCCCTTTTTTATGGCGTGGGCCAAATCAATAATGGAAGAGCCGTGTTCTTGGCGATAAATATCCGTTAGCCTAACCGTTGGAATGACATTCGCCTGCAATAAGTCGCGAAGAACTTGTCCTGGTCCAACAGACGGAAGCTGATCTTCATCTCCTACGAAGATGACTTGAATATGTACAGGGAGAGACTTCATCAGCTGGTGAGCAAGCCACGTGTCCACCATCGACATTTCATCGACAATTAATAGCTTTCCTTCAATCGGCTGATCTTCGTTGTGCTCGAATCCCTCTTGTCCGTTCCATTTTAAAAGGCGATGAATGGTGACCGCCGGTAAACCAGTGGACTCGCTCATTCGTTTTGCCGCCCGTCCTGTTGGAGCGACGAGGAGAACAGGGAACGTTTCATCCTTTTTGTATTCACCCGGATCTAGCGAACAGCCGTGCAGTTCTGCATAGAGCTCGACGATTCCTTTAATAACGGTCGTTTTCCCCGTACCAGGACCTCCTGTTAACAGCATCATCGGAGACATAAGGGCGGTTTGAATAGCCTCACGCTGTGAAGGCGCGTATTGAACGCTCAAACGCTCTTCTAACTCACCGAGCGCCAACAAAAATTCCGATTCTGGAAATTGATCGGTATATTCGGTTTGCTCAAGAACTCGCTTAATGGCCGTCGCAACACCTTTTTCAGCGTAGTAAAGAGGTGGAATATACGCTTTATCATCCGCTAGCACTAGCTTTTTGTCATCTTTCAACCGCTCCATCTCGTCCATCACATCGTCAAAGGTGATCCCGTCTTGATGATTTTTTTGTAGCAGTGCGATGGTTTGCTGCTGTAGCTGTTCAAACGTTAAGTATACGTGACCAATTTGATTGCACTCCTGTTCGAGCACGTATAAAATTCCAGCTCGAATTCGATCTGGATGATTTCCTTCCATTCCGAGCTTACGACCAAGCTCATCCGCACGATTAAAGCCAATTCCCTGAACGTCTTCAACAAGCTGATACGGATTGCGCTTAATAACGTCTAGTGCCTCGTTTTTGTACGCTTGGAAAATCTTCATCGACAGCTGCGGACCAAAACCATAGTCCGTCAGCTTAATCATGACTTCTTCTAGCCCTTGATGCTCACGAAGTTGTTCGACAAGCGTAATCGCTTTTTCACCGGATAGCTTCGGTACTTTCTTTAACACGTTTGGGTCTTTCATGATCTTATAAATCGCTCGTTCACCAAGCGTATCGACAATGCTCTCAGCCGTCTTTTTACCGATTCCATGAAACAAATCGCTCGATAAATACTGAATGACGCCTTGCTTTGACTGCGGAAGCTCTTTCTTAAATCGCTCTACGTTGAACTGCAGGCCGAATTTTGGATGCTCTTTAAAATGCCCATAAAACGTATAATATTCGTCCTCATGAAGGCGAGGGAAATACCCTGTCACGACCGCTTCCTTATCCTCTAACGTTAAATTCGTTTCTTTTACTCGAATGCGAGCAACGTTGTACAGGTTTTCTTCATTATGAAAAATCGTGACAATGGCTGTTCCCTTAATGAAGCGTTCCTCGACCGCAGTCGTTTGTTCATCAGACATGTTCTCCCTCCTTTCTGACTAAGAAAACGAAATGGTTATTGATTAATGAGCTGTTTTGCTTCAAATGCCATCACATGATCAGGCTGAATAGCTAATGCTTTGTCCATCATTTCTAACGCTTTTTCACGATTTTCTTCATACACATAGGCTATGCCTAAATTGTAGTACCCATCCGCATGCTCTGGGTCCTGCTCAACTACTTTTTCAAACTGTGCTTTTGCTTCCTCAATCACACCCTGCTGTGCGAGGCAAAGTCCATATTGAAAGCGCGCTTCTACGTCTTCCCCGTTCAACTCCACTGCGCGCTGCAGGTAAGGAAGCGCCAAACGATCCTGCTCTGTATATAGCAAGCTTAAGCCAAGCATAAAATACACGTCTGATGTATTTAATCCTTTTTGAATCGCTGTCTCAAATTGTTTTTGTGCTTTTTCAAACTGCTCAGCGTTGAAATAAATCGTTCCAATGCCATAGTAAGCTGTTGCCATTGTGTCATCAATTTCTAATGCACGTTCAAAAAACTTCATGGCACGATCTGCGTCTCCAACAGCCCCCAATAAGTTACCAAAGTTCACGTACGTAATTCCATCCTCTGGATTTTGTTCAATCGCTTCTGTAAATGCTTTAGCTGCTTCTTCGTATTTTCCCTCTTGCATATATTGAATACCTAATTGATTGTGGTCTGTCATTTTCTGTCCTCCAACTATTTATCGTTACCTTAAAGTATAGCACACAAAAGAAGGTGATTCGTCAAGCAATATCTGCTCACAAATCACCTTTAAGGAGAGTCATATTAGAACGTACTTACACGTACCAGATTTTCTCTCCGTTTTTATATACGTCATCAATGGTGCCTCCACCTAGACACTCATCGCCATTATAAAAGACAACGGCTTGTCCAGGAGTAATCGCACGGATTGGCTCGTCAAACACGACGCGTACATTTCCGTCCGGTAACTTCTCAACGGTTACGTTATTGTCAGGCTGACGATAGCGGAATTTCGCTGTGCAACGCATTGGCTCATCCCACTCTTTATCACTAACCCAGCTAACATTCGTCGCGATAAGAGACTCTGAATAAAGAAGCTCATTATCAAAACCTTGAGCAACATATAAGATATTCTTTTCAAGGTCTTTTCCAACCGCAAACCAAGGATCGCCGCTTCCACCAATTCCAAGACCGTGACGTTGACCAATTGTGTGATACATTAATCCTTCGTGATGACCTTTTACCTCACCATCAAGTGTTTGCATCACCCCAGGCTGTGCAGGTAGGTATTGACTTAAGAACTCCTTAAAGTTGCGTTCACCGATAAAACAAATACCCGTACTATCTTTTTTCGTTGCCGTCGCAAGACCTGCTTCTTTGGCGATTTCACGTACTTTCGGCTTGTCAATATTCCCAATTGGGAACATTACTTTTGATAGTTGATCTTGACCAAGCTGATTTAAGAAATACGTTTGGTCTTTGTTTTCATCAAGGCCACGAAGCATTTTGTATTCACCGTCACGATATTCAACCTGCGCGTAATGACCTGTTGCTAAGTAGTCTGCACCAAGCGTCATCGCATGCTCTAAAAATGCTTTGAACTTGATTTCTTTGTTACACATAACGTCCGGATTTGGCGTACGTCCTGCTTTATATTCATCTAGGAAATAAGTAAATACTTTATCCCAGTATTGTTTTTCAAAGTTGACTGCATAATAAGGAATGCCGATTTGGTTACATACGCGAATCACGTCTTCATAATCTTCCGTCGCTGTACATACACCATTTTCATCGGTATCATCCCAGTTTTTCATAAAAATTCCGATTACGTCATAGCCTTGTTGTTTTAGTAAAAGAGCAGCTACAGAAGAGTCTACTCCTCCACTCATCCCAACAACTACGCGCGTATCTTTTGGTGCTTTTGTCAACTCATGTCACCTCCACTAAATCTATCATGTTGTTAATCGTTTTACGATTTTAGCCGTTTCAAAAGCAGCACGTTCAATCTGCTCTTTCTGATTTCCTAATCCGAAGCTAAAACGCACGGATGAGGCCAAGCGATCTGATTCCTTGCCGAACATCGACACAAGAACATGTGATGGGTCAATGGAACCTGCTGTACAAGCAGAACCGCTAGAAACGGAGATCCCTGCGATATCAAGATTCACAAGCAGTGACTCCACATTTGTTCCAGGGAAATATAAGTTCAGTACGTGAGGCAATGAATGCTCAAGGCTTCCATTGATCTCAAAGCGCACGTCCTCATTTTTTAGAACATCAATCATGACTTTCTTTAAATCTTGATAAGCGTTTCTTTTCTCCGTCATCGTTTCTTTTGCGAGCTTAACCGCTTCTGCAAATCCAACAATGTTTACCACGTTCTCTGTTCCTGCTCTGCGCTTACGCTCCTGCTCACCTCCGAATAGAAGAGGTGAAATAGTTACGTTTGGCGCCATGTATAAGAAACCAATGCCCTTTGGACCATTGATTTTGTGCGACGAAACCGAAAGAAGATCAACGCCTAATTCTTGCACATTTAGCTCTGCAAGTCCATAAGCTTGCACTGCATCAGTATGGAAATAAGCACCATGACCACGGAGCACATCACCAATCTCCTTAATAGGCTGAATCGTTCCTACTTCATTATTACCGTACATAATTGAGACGATAAGCGTTTCCTCGCGAAGCGCATCTTCCACGTCTTTGACTGCTACTCGGCCCGTTTCATCAACAGGCAAATACGTAATCTCAAATCCCTGCTTTTCAAGCATTTCGCACGTATGAAGTACGGCATGATGCTCAATTTCAGTCGTAATAATATGGTTGCCACGGTGACGGTTTGCAAGGGCAACACCTGTCAGCGCCATGTTGTCCGCTTCCGTTCCACCACTCGTAAACACGATATCCGTTACGTTCGCACCGATGCTTGCTGCGATTACTTCACGCGCTTCATCTAAATAACGACGGCTTTCTCTCCCATAGTAATGAATACTTGACGGGTTGCCAAACGTTTCGCTCATAACTGTTGTCATTTTATCAATGACCGCTGGATGAACGGGCGACGTAGCCGCGTGATCCATGTAAATCCGTTCCAAATCAAACACTCCTTCAATCCTTAAATATAAAACATATATGAATCTTCGTTACCATCTGTATGGTTCGCTAAGTCTTCTAATGTTGTGCTATCTAATACTTCTTTGACAGCATCGCGAATTCGAATCCAAAGTTCGCGTTTTGCTGGCTCCTCATCTTCTAGTACTTCTACTGGACTAATAGGACCCTCTAAAACCGAAATAATATCGCCTGCTGTAATTCGAACAGGCTCGTCCGCTAAAATGTAACCACCGTATGCACCGCGAATACTTTTTACAAGACGTGCATTGCGAAGCGGAGAAATTAACTGCTCTAAGTAATGTTCAGAAAGATTATGCGTTTGTGCGATCGTTTTGAGCGAGATCGGACCTTCCCCATATTTCTTCGCTAATTCGATCATAATCGTTAATCCGTAACGTCCTTTTGTTGAAATTTTCATTTCTACTAGCACCCCTTTTATATAAATTCAGTTCATCTATATCAAATTTTATCTACTTGATTTTATTGCATGAAGATCGCGTCAACTTTTCGTTTTATTCTTTATTGTGGTCATTTATAAAAAAACTAGACCTAAGATATTATAGCATATTATGAAGCACTATAAGGCGAATTTGCTATGATAGAGGGTAAAGCGTTTTGGAATCTAGCATTGTCATAGTACAATCAAAGATACGATAACAAAAGGAGATGGTACGTTATGAAACAGCCCCTGGCGTTTCGGATGCGTCCTACACATTTAGACGATGTGATTGGCCAGCAGCACCTAGTTGGGGAAGGGAAAATCATTCGGCGCATGGTCAAAGCGAACCATATTAGCTCCATGATTTTATACGGTCCTCCGGGAACAGGTAAAACAACGATGGCAACGGCAATTGCCAAAAGTACAAACACAGCCTTTCGGCAATTGAATGCCGTTGTAAACAATAAAAAAGACATGGAAATTGTCGCAGAAGAAGCAAAAATGTCAGGAAAAGTGATTCTACTGTTAGATGAGGTTCATCGTTTAGATAAAGCAAAGCAAGACTTTTTACTTCCATACCTCGAAAATGGAAAAATCATCTTAATTGGTGCGACAACGAGTAATCCATATCACGCCATCAACCCTGCGATTCGAAGTCGGTGCCAAATCTTCGAACTCAAATCCTTGTTACCAGAAGAGGTTAAAGTAGCGATTGTACGTGCCATTGAAGACGACGAGACGGGATATGGAAAACAGCACGTTACGGTTGATGATGATGCACTTGAACATTTTGCGACTGCTTGTAACGGTGATGTTCGCGCTGCACTTGGAGCACTGGAGCTTGCAATTTTATCGACCGATCCAAGTGAGGACGGGAGCGTTCGTATTACTTTACCGATCGCGGAAGAATGTCTGCAGAAAAAATACTTCTCGCACGACAAAAATGGCGATGCCCATTATGACGTTCTTTCGGCTTTTCAAAAGTCCATTCGTGGCAGTGACGTCAATGCGGCACTTCACTATCTAGCACGGCTAATTGAAGCAGGAGATCTAGTGAGCATTAGCAGAAGGCTTCTTGTTATTGCGTACGAAGATATTGGACTAGCAAGCCCTCAGGCACCTCAGCGCATACTAGCCGCAGTTGAAACAGCGGAGCGATTAGGTTTTCCTGAAGCCCGAATTCCTCTTGCAAATGCGGTCATTGAACTATGCTTATCACCAAAATCGAATTCTGCTTACAAAGCGCTTGATGAAGCTCTTGCAGACATTCGTAGTGGAAAAAGCGGCGAAGTCCCTACTCATTTAAAAGATGCTCACTACAAAGGCGCAAGTTCATTAGGTCGAGGTGTTGAGTACCTCTATCCTCATGACTATGAAACCGGCTGGGTAAAACAGCAGTACCTGCCAGATCGTATTAAAAATAAGCGCTACTACGAACCAAAACAAACCGGTAAATTTGAGCAGGCGCTCTCGCAAATTTATCGCAACCTGCAGAAAAAGTAAGAAAAGGAGAAGACATCGCGTCTTCTCCTTTTTCTTATTGACCTACTCGTTTGATTTCAACGTCTTTTAGTAAATCATTAATAACGTGCCCTGCTGCAATGAGTCCTGCTACAGACGGAACAAACGCATTGGATGATGGTGGCATTTTCGCTTTACGAATTTGTGCTTCGTCATTTCCAACCGTTTTACGGATATCTTCACGAATAACAATTGGACTCTCATCTGAAAAGACTACGTTAATTCCTTTATGAATGCCTTCTTTACGAAGACGAACACGGATCACCTTTGCCATTGGATCTGTGTGTGTCTTTGAAATATCAGCTACGCGGAAGCGCGTTGGATCCATCTTATTTGCTGCTCCCATGCTTGAGATCATTGGAATCTCACGCTTTAAGCATTCTTTCATTAAGTGAATTTTATACGAGATCGTATCAGACGCATCGATGACATAATCAAGTCCATAGCTGAAGAACTCTTCGTACGTTTCTTCTGTATAAAACATTTTTAGTGAAATGACTTCACAGTCCGGGTTAATATCGGCAATGCGTTGTTTCATTAGATCAGCTTTCGGCTGACCTACTGTTGAAAGCAACGCGTGAATTTGACGATTAACGTTTGTGATATCTACATCGTCTTTGTCGACTAATACAAGACGACCTACGCCAGAACGTGCAAGAGCTTCAGCCGCAAACGATCCGACACCGCCTATTCCAAGAACCGCTACTGTACTATTTTTTAATGTATTAATTCCTTCTTTTCCGACCGCTAACTCATTGCGAGAAAATTGATGTAACATTTGGTTCACACTCCATCTTTGTTTGGTTCTCTATTGTAAATTTCATTAGATGAACGACTCTACTTTTTCGTAACATTAGTAATTCTAGTGGATTTAAGGGATTTTTGCAATTTCGTTTTGTATTTTTACAGGAAAAGTACCATTGCCTGTTTGCACGCTTACTCAAAGCCTCCCTTTGCAAACAAAATAAAACCTCCACGTCGTTAGACGCAGAGGTTATATGTGTATTAGTGATGGTCCCAATCGTGCCGTCCGAACCGCCCCATGTTTTGAACCCGCTCTCAGCAGGTGGGTGCTCTGTACGACCTATTGCAAGTCCTTAGAAAAGGCATGTGCGCAAGGTTGCAACTCCGAGCTCCCGTTTATGGAAATGTTCGGTCAAAACAACAGGTAATAAGACGAACACATCAGGACCTTTTATTAGTCATTATCCTATCACAAGATATCTGAATTTTCAAGCGATATACTTATGAATTTTGTTCTACTTTTTGCTTCGTAACAGCAAGGCTTAATTCTTCTAGCTGAGCCTCACTTACTTCACCTGGTGCATTCGTTAACAGACAGCTTGCGCTAGCTGTTTTCGGGAATGCAATTGTATCACGTAGGTTTGTACGTCCTGATAATAGCATAACCAAACGGTCAAGACCTAATGCAATACCTCCATGTGGTGGCGTACCGTATTCGAATGCTTCAAGCAAGAAACCAAACTGCTCCTGTGCTTGCTCTGGTGTAAAGCCAAGCGTTTTGAACATTTTTTCTTGAACGTCACGCTCGTAAATACGAAGAGATCCTCCGCCAAGCTCATATCCGTTTAGGACTAAGTCATATGCCTCTGCACGAACGCTTCCTGGATCTGTTTCTAGACGCTCTAGGTCTTCACGAACAGGCATTGTGAACGGATGATGTGCTGCATAATAACGACCTTCTTCTTCTGCATATTCAAGAAGCGGCCAGTCTGTTACCCATAGGAAGTTGAATTTTGATTCGTCGATTAAACCAAGATCCTTCCCAAGTTTGTTGCGAAGTGCACCAAGTGCATCAGCAACCACTGATTTTTTATCTGCTACGAATAATAACAGATCTCCAGCTGTCGCTTCAAGCGTTGTGATGAAGGATTGCTGTTCTTCTTCACCGAAGAATTTAGCAATCGGTCCTTTTAAACCGTCTTCTTCTACTTTTAACCATGCAAGACCTTTTGCACCGTAGCGTGAAACAAACTCCGTTAGAGCATCGATATCTTTACGAGAGTAGTTAGCAGCTGCACCTTTTACGTTGATTGCTTTCACTTGTCCGCCGTTTTCAACCGCTGCGCTGAATACTTTAAATCCACAGTTTTCAACAAGCCCTGAAAGATCAACAAGCTCCATTGCAAAGCGTGTATCTGGTTTATCCGATCCGTAGCGTCCCATTGCATCATCGTATGTCATACGAGGGAATGGAGTCGTTACATCAACGCCTTTTACTTCCTTCATTACTTTCGCCATCATCGCTTCTGTTAATTCCACAATTTCCTCTTGCGTTAGGAATGACATCTCAATGTCAATTTGCGTGAATTCTGGCTGACGGTCTGCACGCAAGTCCTCATCACGGAAACAGCGAGCAATTTGATAATAACGTTCAAATCCGCCTACCATTAACAGCTGTTTGAAAATTTGCGGTGATTGTGGAAGAGCATAAAATTCACCCGGATGCACGCGGCTTGGTACAAGATAGTCACGTGCGCCCTCTGGTGTGCTTTTCGTTAAGATTGGCGTTTCAACATCTAAGAACCCATTGTCATCTAAGAATGAACGCATTGTCTTTGTAATGTTATGACGCATTTTAAACGTATCAAACATCACTTGACGACGAAGATCTAAATAGCGGTATTTTAAACGCACATCTTCTGATACTTCAGCTTGATCTGTAATAGCAAAAGGTGGTGTTTTAGCTTTGTTTAGAACAACTACGCTTGATGCGTGAACTTCGATTGTTCCTGTAGAAAGATTTTTGTTGATCGTTCCTTCTTGACGTGATACGACTGTACCTTCTACTTGAAGAACATATTCCGAACGAACGCCTTCTGCTACTGCTAGTGCTTCAGGTGAAACCTCTGGATTTACTACGACTTGAACAAGTCCTGTTCGGTCACGAAGGTCAATAAAGATTAACCCTCCTAAATCACGACGTTTTTGAACCCACCCTTTTAAAGTAATCGTTTCGCTAATTGAGCTTTCTGGTACTTCACCGCAATAATAAGTTCGCACTGACATCTTGTTTCCTCCTCTTAGAGTTGTTTATAAGTTCGTTAAATAGTGAACAAGTTCAGTAATAGCTACTTCGTTTTGATCACCTTTTTGCATATCTTTCACGTTGACCACACCTTTTTCAAGCTCGTCTTCCCCTAATACAACAACGTACTTCGCTTCTAGGCGGTCAGCCGCTTTAAACTGTGCTTTCATTTTTTTATCTAAGTAGTCTTTTTCCGTTACGAATCCTGCTTGACGGAGATCGTTGACGATGGAGACAACTTTATCTTTTGCTGCATCTCCTAATGACACTACGTAGCAATCGACACCTGTATCAACAGGAAGTTTAACACCTTCTGCTTCTAGTGCTGAAAGCAGGCGCTCAATGCTAAGACCAAAGCCAATACCTGGTGTTTCAGGTCCGCCTAAGTCTTGAACAAGACCGTTGTAACGTCCACCACCACAAAGCGTTGTAATCGCCCCAAAACCTTCTGCTTCACTCATAATTTCAAAAGCGGTGTGGTTATAGTAATCTAACCCACGAACAAGGTTTGGATCTACGACAAACTCAATATTTAAATCCGTTAAGTATTGCTGAACTTTTTCAAAATACTCTCTTGAATAGTCATTTAAGTAGTCTGTAATCGCTGGTGCAGTTTTCATTAGTTCGTGATCACGGTCTTTTTTACAATCAAGAATACGCAGTGGATTTTTCTCTAGACGATTTTGACAGTCTGAGCAAAACTCTCCGATTCTTGGTTTGAAGTGATCGATTAGCGCTTGACGATGTGCCTGACGGCTTTCTGCATCTCCAAGGCTGTTTACAACGAGACGAAGACTCTTCAGACCTAATGACTGATAAAATTGCATTGCTAGTGCTAATACTTCTGCATCAATGGACGGGTCGTTGCTTCCTAAAGCTTCTACACCGAACTGCACGAATTGACGGAAACGCCCTGCCTGTGGACGCTCATAGCGGAACATCGGTCCAATGTAGTAAAGCTTCGTTGGTTGATTCGGACTTCCGAACATTTTGTGTGTTACAAATGAGCGAACAACACCAGCCGTTCCCTCTGGACGAAGCGTTAAGCTGCGGTCGCCTCTGTCCGTAAAAGTGTACATCTCTTTTTGAACGATGTCCGTTGTCTCCCCAACTCCGCGTTGGAAAAGCTCGGTGTGTTCAAACATTGGGGTACGAACTTCTTTGTAGTTAAATGCTCGGCAAATCTCTCTTGCTTTTTGTTCAATATACTGCCAGTACTCAACGGTACCAGGTAAAATGTCTTGGGTTCCTCTTGGAATTTGAATAGACATGATTCGCATTCATCCTCCTGCTCTTATCGTTTGAAAATACAAAAAGCTCTCATCCCTACTGTTATCATCGTAACAGTAGGGACGAGAGCTTGAAATCTCGTGGTGCCACCCTAATTGAAGCTAATATCTAGCTTCCACTCAAATCGTTAACGTACGATCACGTTCAGCTCCTACTGCGATGATTCATCGGTTCAGAGAGAAACCTCCAGAGTGTTCTTTCAGTAAGTCATCATGCAGAAATGCTTTCAGCCTCGGCATCTCTTCTCTTTTCACGTGTACTCCTACCTACTCTGCTCTTTCACTGGTTATACCTATATAGATTATCTTTTATAAGATAACAGTTCTTCTGTTAAAAGAACTCGTATGTATTTAGTGATTGTCTATTATATTACGAATGAAATGAGTGATTGTCAAGAACCTTTCCCAATTTATGAGCGATTTAAATATCTTCTTAGCTTTTGCATTTCTTGCTGCTGATAGCCATTGCTCATCGTTGCCTTTTCTGCTTCTGCTTCATCTTGAACGTTTTCTCGAAAGGAAACGCCTAAAAGACTAGCTGATTGTAAAAAGGATTGTTCGCCCTTTGAACTAAATTTCATCTGTCATTCCTCTTTTCGTTTACTACTCCAATTTACTGTCAATACTGTATGAACATAAAAGTTTCTTTATCTATTTTTTCACCACATAAAGGAAATTATTCTTTCGTAGAGAATATATTTTTGTTCACACTTTAGCTGAGGAGCATATCGCTCAATTTAAACTAGTAGGAGGCATAAAAAGATACATGAACAAGAGAAAACAACTGGTGATTTGTCTGTTCTTTTGTATCATCACTCTATTTTTGACTTCTTATGACCGACAAGACGTACCTGTGTTAGAAAGTGGCAGCGTGACGGCAGACGTTCTCAATATGAGAAAAGGGCCTGGATTGTCATTTCCGGTTGTCAGAAAGCTACATCATGGAAAAGAGGTAGCCATTTTAGTCGAACAAGGAGAGTGGCGCTACGTTCGTTTGCAGGACGGAGCTGAAGGCTGGGTTTCATCTCGCTACGTACGCACAACCGCCAATCAAGCACTTCCTGTTCAAGCTGCCGTTCAACAAACAAGCAACGAAGGAAAATTAAATGGAAAAGTCATCGTCATTGACCCTGGTCACGGAGGAAAAGACAAAGGGGCAACAGGAAGTCAAGGTACTTTTGAAAAGGATTTAACGCTTCGTACAGCGACACAGCTAAAAGAACAGCTTGAACAAACCGGAGCAACCGTTTTATTAACAAGAACGTCAGATACTAGAATAGCTTTATCATCACGCGTGCAATACGCAAGAGAACACCAGGCTGACGTCTTTATTAGTATCCATTACAACAGCGTCAAAGACGAAAGTGCTCACGGAATTATGACTTATTTTTATCAAGAGAAAAAGGATCGCTCTCTTGCACAAAGCATTCAAAAACAACTCGCTTATACATCAAAACTAAAAAACAAATACGATAAATTTGGAAACTTCTATGTGCTGCGAGAAAACCCACAGCCATCTGTATTAGTCGAGCTCGGTTTTTTAAGCAACAGAGAAGAAGAGCAGTATATTAATTCAATTGCCTTTCAGCGAGATGTCGTTGGTGGCATCACACAAGGCATTACACAGTATCTTTTACAAAAATAAAAAAGCCCGTCAGCTCTCACAAAGCTGACGGGTATTTTTTACTTTTCTTTGCTTTCCACAATTAACGTAACAGGTCCATCATTTGTGAATGACACGTCCATCATTGCACCAAACTTACCTGTTTCCACGTTCGTTCCTAAGGCACGAAGCTGCTCATTAAAATGCTCATAAATGTCATTTGCATAATCTGGTTTCGCAGCGCTCATAAAGTTAGGACGTCTTCCTTTACGACAATCACCATAAAGCGTAAACTGTGACACGGATAATACGTCACCCTTTACGTCTAACAAGGATAAATTCATTTTCTCTGATTCATCTTCAAAAATGCGAAGGTTGGCGATTTTTTCTGCTACGTACTCTGCATCTTCTTTCGTATCGGTATGAGTAACTCCTACAAGAAGCATTAACCCGTGGTCAATCGCTCCAATTGTTTCGCCTTCTACCGTTACGGCTGCGTTCTTTGCTCGTTGTACCACTACGCGCATTTTTTCAAATCCCTTCTACTGCATAATTCGACGTACTGAATAGATGTCACGAATTTGCTTAATTCGCTCGACGACTTTGTGTAAATGGCTAATGTTATGAATGGAAATAGACATATTAATCGTCGCCATTTTATTACGATCAGATCGACCAGATACGGCAGAAATATTGGTCTTCGTTTCATTCACAGCTTGAAGAACCTCGTTCAATAACCCACGACGGTCAAATCCGGAAATTTCAATTTCTACGTTAAATTCTTTGCCTTGCTTAATTTGAGATTCCCACTCGACAGGAATAAGGCGTGATTCTGCGTCTTCCGTGTGCACGTTCGGACAATCAGCACGGTGAACGGATACACCTCTCCCCTTCGTGATGAATCCGACAATATCATCCCCAGGAACAGGACTACAGCATTTGGATAATCGAATAAGCAAGTTATCAATGCCTTGAACAATGACGCCAGAATCTCTGCGCTTAGTCGTATTCACGCGCTTCACTTCACGAATGTTTTCCTGTAAGGACGCTTCCTGCTCTTGATCACGCTTTTTACGCCATTTTTCAGTCAGGCGATTCGCCACTTGTAAAGGCGTAATTCCGTTGTAGCCAACGGCAGCATACATATCTTCATCATTGCTGAAGTTGAACTTCTCCGCAACGCGCTTGATATTGTCGGCTGTTAAAATTTCCTTCACGTCAAATTCCATTTGACGCACTTCTTTTTCAACAAGCTCTTTGCCTTTTTCAATGTTTTCATCACGACGCTGCTTTTTGAAAAACTGACGAATTTTATTTTTAGCCTGCGATGTTTGCGCAAGCTTCAACCAGTCTGGGCTTGGCCCATACGAATGTTTGGACGTCAAAATCTCAATAATATCGCCCGTCTTTAATTTGTAGTCAAGCGTAACCATCTTGCCGTTTACCTTCGCGCCGATTGTTTTATTACCGATCTCTGAATGGATACGATACGAAAAATCAATAGGTACGGAACCTGATGGAAGCTCAATCACGTCACCTTTAGGCGTAAAGACGTACACCATATCAGAAAAGAGATCGATCTTTAACGATTCCATAAACTCTTCTGCATTGGTCGCATCATTTTGGAACTCCAGAATTTCACGGAACCACGTCATTTTTTCTTCAAAGGACGATTGCTCTGTTAACGTTTTTCCTTCTTTGTATGCCCAGTGAGCCGCAATCCCGTATTCAGCAATTTGATGCATGTCTGCTGTGCGGATTTGCACTTCTAACGGCTCCCCTTTTGGACCAATGACAGTCGTATGAAGAGACTGATACATATTGGCCTTCGGCATGGCAATATAATCTTTAAAACGTCCAGGCATTGGCTTCCAGCACGTGTGAATAATCCCTAATACGGCATAGCAATCTTTGATGCTATTAACGATAATTCTTACGGCAAGCAAATCATAAATCTCGTTAAACTGCTTGTTTTGCAACGCCATTTTACGATAAATGGAATAAATGTGCTTTGGACGACCGGAAATTTCCACTTTAATCGAAACTTCGTTCACACGTTCACGTACTTCGTCAATGACCTGCTCCAGATATTCCTCACGCTCTGCACGCTTTTTCTTCATTAAATTCACAATACGATAGTATTGCTGTGGATTTAAGTAGCGAAGAGCCGTGTCTTCTAGCTCCCATTTAATCGCAGAAATCCCTAAACGATGCGCAAGAGGTGCAAAAATTTCCAGCGTTTCATTGGAAATACGACGCTGTTTTTCCTGCGGTAAATGTTTAAGCGTACGCATATTATGAAGGCGGTCTGCAAGCTTGACGAGAATAACACGAATGTCCTGTGCCATTGCCACAAACATTTTACGATGATTTTCTGCCTGCTGCTCTTCTTTTGATTTGTACTTAATTTTACCAAGCTTTGTTACACCATCTACTAGCATGGCTACTTCTTTGTTGAAGCTGTCACTAATTTGTTCTAGCGTCACTTCTGTATCCTCTACTACATCATGTAAAAAACCAGTTGCTATTGTATCAGGGTCCATCTCTAAGTCCACTAATATGCCAGCTACTTGAATCGGATGTATAATATAAGGCTCACCAGATTTTCGATACTGTTCTTTGTGAGCATCCTTTGCAAATTCATATGCTCGCTGGACAAATGCGACATCTCTTTCTGACAAATAGGTTTTAGCCTGGTCAATCACTTGTTCAGCTGTTAGCACTTGCTCGTTTGCCATGAAATCACCTTTTATAAGCATTTTGTAAATCCATATTGTATCTATTATCTTGAAAATTTTCAAAGATGTAAAGACCTTCTCAGGAAAAACTATCAATCCGTACAAAAAAAGCACCTAATGAGGTGCTTTTCTTACAGCAATGTGCTTAGTATTGCATTAACGTTAAAACATCATAGTTGCCTAATTTTTCGCGGCCATCTAAATACGTAAGCTCGATTAAGAATGCAATACCCGCTACAACACCGCCAAGATCTTCAACAAGTTTAATTGTCGCTTCGATTGTACCACCTGTTGCAAGAAGGTCATCCGTGATTAATACACGTTGTCCTGGTTTAATGGCATCTTTGTGGATTGTTAGAACATCTTTTCCATATTCTAAGCCGTAATCCACTTTGATTACTTCGCGTGGAAGCTTTCCTTCTTTACGTACAGGAGCAAAGCCTACTCCAAGTGCGTAAGCAACTGGACAACCGATAATAAATCCACGTGCTTCTGGTCCAACGATTAGATCAACTGATTTGTCTTTTGCATAAGCCATAATTTGATCTGTTGCATAACGGTATGCATCACCGTTGTCCATAAGCGTAGTGATATCTTTAAATTTAATCCCTGGTTTTGGCCAGTCTTCTACAATTGTTACATATTGCTTTAAATCCATTAGTTTGTTGCCTCCTCATTAATTGACGCACGCTTAAAAACCTGTTCAAACACACTTTTCAAATGTGCATATGATGTATAAAGAAAGTTTTTTTCAATTTGAATGTGCTCTTGTTTGTGACGAAAAGTCACAGATTCTATTAAATCACGTTTTGGACTATTTTTCACCAATGAAATCAGACCATTTTCTATTGTAACAAATTCTAGCTCAAAAAACACCTGTGACATGAAGTCAATTGTATCTTTAGTCCATCCTTTGTAAATAGCAAGCTCTTCTTTATAACGCTTCAGGTCAAATGGACTCTTCTTCGTTAGAAACGCATAGTACCATTTAAAATGCTCCCGTGTTGGAATCGTATCAAAGAAATGATTCTCAGCTGTGAAGAAAATCGCATAAATACGGGCTGGCACACGACCTGCAAATAATCCTTCGATCAGTTCAGAAGACGTTGGCAGATCTAGCAGAACAATCGTCTCATTCTCTACATGTACTTGCTTCGCTTCGTCTGCATGTTGAACGAGCACAATCTGATCACGATACGGTTGAAGGGCTGCGTGTGTCAGCGTCTCCTCCGAGAACGCAAGCAGCGTCATTTTCTCGTGATACGTAGATTGGAAGAAACGTGCAGGATCACGTAGACCTCGAAGATCAAATAACTGCCAATCATTAACAGCCATATCCTCAATCATAAGCTGTGGCTTACGAATATTATTCCACTCATTAATATTTAATTCACCCATTAATGAAATTTCTGCAAGTGGTGAAATATCTTCATATAAATAACCAAAGCCAAAGCCAATCGCATCGAGCGCTTGTCCATTATCTTCAATTACAAGCTTCATATGTGTTTGGTCCGCGCCAATTTTTCGAATAGATTGGATCGCTGATGGTGCAATCGCTACTTTCGGTTTTGGATTGTTCATCCCAAACGGAGCCATGAGCTGAAGCTGTTCAATCGCTTCAATTGTCACGTCTTCTACTTTACATGAAACATCAATCGACGTAACGGGAATAAAATCTTCGTCACTTAACACTTCTTTTGCCAGCTGATTTAGGCGTTCGCGAAGCTCTGCTACGTCTTCAAGCTTCAACGTCATCCCTGCTGCCATTGGATGTCCACCGAAGTGAGGCAAAATCTCACGACAGGTTGATAAGTTCGCAAATAGATCAAACCCAGCGATACTCCGTGCCGAGCCTTTTGCCACGCCCTTTTCATGATCCTCGCTTAGAACGATGGTCGGACGATAAAAGCGATCAACCAAACGAGAGGCAACAATTCCGATCACACCTGCGTTCCAGCCCTCACCTGTAATGACGAGAACAGCATTTTCAGAAGGTGGGTACATTTCTTCCACTTTTCGAATCGCTTCTTCTGTAATTTCATTCACCAATGCTTGACGTTCCTTATTTAAGCGGTCAATTTCCTCTGCTAAAAGAAGGGCCTCTTCTTCATTTTTAGACATAATCAGTTCTACAGCAGGATCAGCATCTTGAAGACGACCGACCGCATTAATGCGCGGTGCAAGTGCAAAGCCAATGGAATCCTCCGTCAGCTCTTGTTGCTTCACGTTACATACTTTAAAAAGAGCCTTCAGTCCAGGGCGCTGTGAATACGCTAGACGCTTTAAGCCTTTTTTTGCGATCAGGCGATTCTCACCCGTTAGCGGTACCAAGTCAGCGATTGTTCCAATGACTGCTAGCTCTAATAAATGCTCCGGAACTTCACCGAGCAGCGCATGGGCAAGCTTAAATGCCACCCCCACCCCTGCTAGATGACCAAACGGATAGTGACTTCCAGGCTTTTTCGGATGTAAAATCGCATAGCAAGATGGCAGAACAGGGCCTGGCTCATGGTGATCGGTAATGATTAAATCAAACGCAAGCTCCTCTGCTACCTGTGCTTCATGAACAGCAGAAATACCTGTATCAACCGTAATGACTAACGTGTAGCCCTGTTCATCAATAAAACGAAATGCTTCTTCGTTTGGACCATATCCTTCCGAAAAACGGTTCGGAATGTAAAAGTCCACATCTGCGCCAAGCTGCTGCAGCGCCGTCAGCATAACGGATGTGCTTGTTACCCCATCAGCATCGTAATCTCCGTAAATCATAATCTTTTCATTATTTTCAATCGCTTTATGAATACGTTCTACAGCGCGATCCATTCCGTCTAATAAAAACGGGTCGTGAAAAGATTGATTCTCTATATTTAAAAACTGTGAGGCAGATTCTTTCGTCGTCATGCCACGATTAATCAGCAAGGAGGCAATTAAAGGTGGAATATTTAAACTCTTTGCTAAGTCTTCTACTACTTCGTTATTTGGTTGTTGGATGTTCCAACGCCTTTTTGATTTTAGCATGCTTTCACCTCTTTTTCTGTCAGCTCCCGAACAATAAGAACCCCACTTCACTCACGCAAAGTGGGGAAAAGTGCTCGAGAATTCCCGGTCCATTGCTTCACTATTAGATCCTTTTCATCTCTAATAGAAGTTACACCTCATTATACTAAAGGGATTTAACTTGAGCAATCGCAAGCACCTCTGTAGGAAAAGGACATCCCTTATAAAAAGTCTCCACAAAAAAGAGGACTCACTCAAAAGTGAATCCTCTCGTAACGCTTATTTTTTCTTTTCAATTGGTTTTAAAAGCTCTGTTCCATTTCCGAAAAGCTGCTTTTTCTTCCAAACTAACCAAAGCTGTGCGGCAATAAATAATGATGAGTATGCTCCCATAATAAGCCCCACTAATAAAGCGATAGAGAAGTTTGTTAGTGAGCTGCTTCCGAATAGAAGAAGCGCTACAACCGTGATGATAACGGTTAGTACCGTATTGATCGAGCGCGTAAATGTTTCACGCAGGCTTCGGTTTACGATATACGTTAAATCATCTGGTGTTTTAATTGGATCGTTCTTCATGTGCTCACGAATACGGTCAAAGCTTACGATCGTATCGTTAATCGAGTAACCGATAATCGTAAGAACCGCCGCAATGAAGTTTAGATCCACTTCCAATCTTGTTAAACTAAAGAATGTGACGATCAAGAACGCATCATGCAGTAGGGCAATAACCGCTGCAAGCGCCATGTAGAACTCAAAGCGGAACGTTACGTAAATGATGATCCCAATTGACGCAATGATAACCGCTAGGATGGCATTGCGTGCAAGCTCTTTACCAACGGCTGGTGATACGGTACTGATACTTGGCTCTGAACCATATTTTTTATCAAAATAATCTTTCACATCCGCCACTTTGTCTTTCGGGAATGCTCCGATAAAACGAGCACGAGCGCCTTTGCTGTCTTTACCTGCTAACACCACGTCATCAGTTTCTAAACCAAGCGATTTAAAATCATCCTTCAATACTTCTGCTGTCAGTGGTTTATTGCTTTCTACTTGCACGAGTGTCCCACTCGTAAAGTCAACGGCTAGATTTAGTTTGAGCGTTAATAATAGAACAATTCCCGCTACTGTTAAAAGTCCTGAGAAGATAAAGAATACTTTACGGAATTTCACAAAATCAATAAAGTCCCAACGAGTTGGAATGCGAAGATTTCCGTTGTCTTTCCCAAGGTCTTGAATGTCTGATTTTCGAACACCAAAATAACCTGGCTTTTTATTAAGCGCACGACTATTCACCCATAGTGCTAATAGAAGGCGTGTTCCATAAACAGCTGTGATAAATGTTGCTAGAATACTGATGATCAGCATTGTTGCAAATCCTTTTACCGAGCTGTTTCCATATACGAACATAACGATCGCTGCTAAAATCGTCGTCAAGTTAGCATCTAAGATTGTCGCGAGTGAACGACGGTTCCCCGCACGGAACGCTGACATAACAGACTTACCAGATTTCAGCTCGTCCTTAATCCGCTCGTACGAAATAATGTTGGCATCAACAGCCATCCCGACCCCTAGGATAAGGGCTGCAATTCCTGGAAGTGTTAAGACCGCATTCATCCAGTCAAACACAACAAGAATCAAATAAATGTATGCACTTAATGTAATAACGGCAATTAATCCTGGTAGACGGTAGAAGAATAGCATGAATAAGAAAATAACGGCTACACCGATAAGTCCTGCTAAAATCGTATCATGCATCGCCTCTTGACCAAATTTCGCGCCAACAGATGTTGAATAAATCTCTTTTAATTCAACAGGCAAAGCACCTGCATTTAATAGCTTTGATAGCTGAGTTGCACTTGAAACAGTGAACCCACCTCCGCTAATGCTTACATCGTTTGTATCTAATACTTGGCTAACAGAAGCCGCCGATAGATACTTTGGATTCGGTTTCACAGCTTCTTTTTGATAGGAATCTTTTCCTTGTTCAAAATCTAACCAAATAACGAGTAGGTTTTTCCCCTGACCCATGTTTAAAATTTGCTGTGTTACTTTTTTGAATTTCTTTGCATCTTTTAGCTTTAGTGCGACGCTTGGACGATTATTTTGATCGTATGAAAGCTTTGCACCATTTTGAGCTAAATCTGTTCCATCCATTAACACTTTGTCATTTACATCACGAAATGTTAACTTAGCTTGTGTAGATAAAATATCACGTGCTTTTTGCTGATTTTTAACACCAGCTAATTGAACACGAATGCGATCCTTACCTTCAATTTGAATATTTGGTTCGCTAACCCCTAGTACATTGACACGTTGTTCTAAGGCTTGTACTGTACTTTTTAATGCATTGTCGTTGATGACGTCACCCTTTTTGGCTGGCTTTACTTTGTACAGAACCTCAAAGCCACCCTGAAGGTCGAGACCCAACTTAATATCCTTCGTGATGTTAGAGACTGTTGCCCCTATAAGTCCGAATAAGACTATAGTTATGAGAAAAAAAGCAACAATCCGTCCTTTTTTTACCATCAGAAAAAGTTCCTCCTTCATTATGTAAGCAAAAAAATGCTAAAATACCTCAGACTAAAAAAACAGAAAAGTGCATTAACATTCCTATTATCATGGATAAGCAAGGCTCTGTCAAATAAAGGTCAAAGCTTTAAGAAAATAAATCGCTCAAGTCACCCAAGTCGCTCATTTTTGTGCTAGCACTGCTTTTAAAAGACTCCATCGTCATGTAATTCATGACATCGCTTATTTTTGTTGATAGTACGTCATTAACAGCTTGATGAAGCGGTGGAACACTCTTTTCTTTCTTCCATTTTTTGTTGCATAAAAACGCCCAAATCTCCTCAAATTCTACGTGACCATATCCAAACAACTTAAATTCCTCTACCTTACTTTGAATGACCGGCAAAAGCCGTTTGTAATCCTCTTCATACATCGGCATCCTTATTCACACCTCATTATTTTCATTATTCGAAAAATACATCCTGTGATAACTTGTCATGCTTGGTCATACTTGGTGCATATAAGTATTGTATAAAATAATTTTTTGTTTGAGAAGGCAGGAATGATGCCATGTCTAAATTTTTACAGGGAACTATTGTATTAATCGTTGCGGGCCTTATTACGCGGGTACTTGGTTTTATTAACAGAGTTGTTCTTGCACGGGTGGTCGGAGAAGAAGGTGTAGGTCTTTATATGATGGTGATGCCTACTCTCTTTTTAGTCATGACCCTCACGCAGCTTGGCCTTCCAGTGGCCATTTCAAAACTCGTTGCAGAGGCGGAAGCAGTTGGGGACCGGTCGAAAATCAAAAAAATTATCGTGGTCTCCTTGAGTATTACTTCCATACTTAGCGGAATTTTCACTGTCGCATTACTCATGTCCGCTTCCTTTATTTCGCACAACCTTTTTACGGATGAACGAACGTATTATCCTCTTCTTGCGATCACCCCGGTTATTCCAATCATTGCGATCTCATCTGTTATTAGAGGATACTTCCAAGGTCTGCAGCAAATGAAGCCTGCCGCTTATTCACAAGTAATTGAGCAAGTTATTCGAATCACCTTAATTGCCGTTTGCACAAAAGCTTTTCTTCCTTACGGAGTCGAGTATGCAGCAGCAGGAGCAATGATCTCTGCCGTCATTGGTGAACTCGCTTCGCTCATTTATATGCTCTCAATGTTTAAGCTTAAGAAAAAAATTCGCATCCGTCGTCAGTTTTTATCGTCCGTTAAAGCAGGAAAAAGCACGTTTCAAGACTTGATGAGAATTGCCCTGCCGACAACAGGTAGTCGCGCTATTGGATCGGTTGCCTGGTTTTTAGAACCCATTGTCGTTGCACAAAGCCTAGCTATTGCAGGAGTAACGGCAAGCATCGCGACAAAACAATATGGTGAGCTTACAGGCCTTGCTCTTCCGCTTTTAATGCTTCCGTCATTTGTAACGGTCTCACTGTCCACATCGCTCGTTCCAGCAATTAGTGAGGCGTTAGCGCAGAACAAACAAAAGCAGATCGAGTATCAACTACATCAAGCTCTCCGCCTTTCATTCGTTACAGGTGGACTATCCGTCGTCGTTCTTTATGTATTCGCGGAACCGCTCATGACGCTTATGTATGGAAATGCAAATGCCGCCGTGTTCGTAAAAGTGATGGCACCCTTTTTTATTTTTTATTATTTTCAAGGACCGCTGCAAGCCGTTCTGCAGGCGCTTGATTTAGCAAGGGCTGCGATGATTAACAGCTTTATCGGAGCCTTTATTAAAACAGGCTTGATTTTTCTGTTAGCTACTCGTCCTTCCTTCGGCATTATGGGCGCGGCACTCGCCATTGTAGTTGGCATTCTTCTTGTTACCTTGCTTCACTTAGCAACTGTCGTAAAGCGAATTTCTTATACATTTCATGTAAGAGATTATGTGAAGAGCTTTCTGGTGATGTTTGCCTCAGGGTATGCCGGACACTTTTCCTACATGCATTTCTTTCATACTCAACCGCTCTCTGTACGTACACTAGCAAGCATCGTCTTCACTTCCCTTCTCTATTTGCTACTCCTAGTGTGCTTGAAGCTCGTAACAAAAGAAGAGCTCAAACGCTTTAACGTTTTTCGACGCTTCATCAAAAGATGAGGACTGGGGGAATTCCCCTAGTCCTCATCTTTTGTATCAATATAAAAGGTTCCTTGGTCGTAGCTACAGTATGAAATACGTGATAAGCTGAAGTAACCTCTTTGCGCTAATTCTTTTTGCAACCATTCAACGGTTCGGTGTTCCCTCTCTAGGTGGTGATGCTGAACTTCCCCGTCTAAAATAAAGGGCAAATTCAACGATGGCGTTTTCTTTTTTGATTGCTTCGTATCTTTTTTGAACACCGAGAGCTTTCCAGACGGCTCTAATATTGCAAATTCCACGTCCGCCATATTTTTAATATCTTTTTCTCTGAGCTGCGTCATTAAATCATTAAAATTATAGCGCTGTTTTTTCATTTCTTTTTCATTAATCTTGCCGTTATCGACAATGATGGTTGGCTTTCCATCCACCCATTCTCGAACTCGCTGACTGCGAAGAGAAATAACTGCTAATACAATCTGAATAATCAGCAAGATAACCATTGGTAAAATCGTATGAAAGATGGGATCATCCGTATTTTCAATGGCCATGACGGCCATTTCTGCAATCATAATAAACACCACTAAATCAAGAATACTTAGCTCACCAATTTCTCTTTTTCCCATTAAACGAAAAATAATGACGATGGCAATATATAAAATCACAGTTCGAATTGAAATACTGAGAAGTTCCATGATGGCCTCCTAGACGTACATTTTCATTGCCTTTTATTTTGTGCAATGTGTCTAAAAACATGACTTGAAAATTTTGCTTCTATTTTTGTCCATTTGGGAATATGCTCGTACTAGTAGAGATATAAAGTGTCCTCTAAAACGTAACGTCTCTCATATGTTCTATACACCGAACGTCACATCTAGAGGATAAAGGGGGAGCTTATTATGGAAGCCAAGCGGTTACTAATGGCTATTGTTGTAGGTGTGACTACGATTTTCACAATTGCAGTTCTGACTAGTCTTATTTTGTCTCTCATTTTAAAATTTACTTCTCTTGAAGAGTCTTCCATGAAATGGGCAATCTTGATTATTTCGTTTTTATCTGTGTTCATTGGAGGATTTGTTGCAGGAGGAAAAGGGAAAGCAAAAGGTTGGCTTTTAGGAGCTGTCACCGGTTTTCTTTATTCGTTTGTCGTATTTTTGATTCAATTTCTTGGCTATAGCCAGTCATTCTCATCCTCACAAATGCTGTTTCATCTTGGGTTTTTAGGAGTCGCTGTGTTAGGTGGTATGATGGGAGTTAACTTAACGTCTTCACGGCAATCGGCATAAAAAAAAGCAGCGGTTTTCATAATCCGCTGCTTTTTCTTATGCTTCTGTACGTTTCTCACGAATCGCAGGACGATCGAATGTTAGCATAGTGTTACCCGCTTTAATAACAACTTTACTTTCGTCGATTGATTCGATAATGCCGTGAAGGCCACCGATTGTGACAATCTTGTCCCCTTTTTGAAGGCTAGATTGCATTTGTTGCACGTTCTTTTGTCTCTTTTGTTGCGGACGGATTAGCAAGAAATAGAAAATAACAACCATTGCTAAAATCGGCCATAACTGAAGTAAGCTTTGCATGTTACTCCTCCTTTTTTATATGTATTGAATATAAATAAACGGCTGCCCGGTGCACAGAGTCTCCGAGCAACCATTCAAATATAAATATTCACATCGTTAAATGCTTAGAAATTCTTCGCATTTGGCTTGTTGAAGCCATATTTCTCGAAAAACTCTTCGCGGAAATCACCTAAACGATCTTCACGAATCGCTTCACGCACTTGCTCCATTAAGTTTAACAGAAAATATAAATTATGGTAAGACGTTAGACGAATACCAAACGTTTCATCACAACGAATTAAGTGACGAATGTACGCTCTAGAATAATTACGGCACGTATAGCAGTCGCAATTTTCATCTAACGGACGGAAGTCCTCTGCGTATTTCGCATTTTTCACGACTAAACGTCCTTCGCTTGTCATGAGTGTACCGTTGCGTCCAATTCTCGTTGGAAGCACGCAGTCAAACATATCAATCCCACGAATCGCACCATCGATCAAGGAATCTGGTGTACCTACGCCCATTAAGTAACGTGGTTTATTCGTTGGAAGGAATGGCGTTGTGAATTCAAGAACGCGGTTCATCACGTCTTTCGGCTCACCGACTGACAGTCCCCCTACTGCATACCCTGGGAAATCAAGTGAAACGAGATCAGACGCACTTTGTCTGCGTAAGTCCTCATATTCTCCGCCCTGAACGATTCCAAATAACCCTTGATCCTCTGGACGACCGTGTGCTTTTAAGCAACGTTCTGCCCAGCGGCTCGTACGCTCAACAGAAGATTTCATGTAATCATATTCTGCTGGATATGGTGGACATTCATCGAACGCCATCATAATATCGGAACCGAGCGCATTTTGAATTTCCATTGCTTTTTCAGGCGATAAGAAAAGCTTGTCTCCGTTTAAATGGTTACGGAAATGCACGCCTTCTTCTTCAATACGACGGAAATCGCTTAGGCTGAACACTTGGAAGCCGCCAGAATCAGTTAAAATTGGACGATCCCAGTTCATGAACTTGTGTAGGCCGCCAGCCTGTTTCACAATATCATGACCCGGACGAAGCCACAAGTGATACGTGTTGCTTAAAATGATTTTTGCGCCCATTTGCTTTAGCTCTTCCGGAGACATTGTCTTTACCGTTGCGAGCGTCCCAACTGGCATAAATGTTGGTGTTTCAAATGAACCGTGAGGAGTGTGAACAATCCCAAGACGAGCTCCGGTTTGTTTACACGTTTTAATAAGTTCATATCTAATTGCTGTCATAAACATGGATTCCTTTCCTGCTACCTAAAATTCGAATGAGCTCCTAAAAAGCCCTTACTGATCGTTAAATGATTAACATCGCATCGCCAAAGCTAAAGAAGCGATAGCGTTCCTCTACGGCTGTGTTGTACGCATGTAGAATGTTTTCTCTGCCCGCTAAGGCGCTCACAAGCATCACAAGCGTTGATTTTGGAAGGTGGAAGTTTGTAATCATTCCGTTAATTCCTTTAAATTCATAGCCCGGGAAAATAAAAATGCTTGTCCAGCCAGAAGACGCTACAAACTTGCCGTCATGTGCCGTTGCGATCGTTTCAAGCGTACGAGTGGACGTCGTTCCGACAGAGACGATACGACCGCCTTCTTCTTTCACTTTATTTAAAAGTGCGGCTGTTCCTTCACTCATTTGATAAAACTCCGCATGCATGTCATGATCTTCAATTGTATCCGCACTTACTGGTCGGAACGTTCCAAGACCGACATGAAGCGTAATGAATGCAACGTGTACACCTTTTTGCTTAATTTTTTCAAGAAGTTCTTCTGTAAAATGAAGACCTGCTGTTGGAGCGGCTGCAGAGCCTTCCTCACGCGCATATACCGTTTGATAACGTTCACGGTCATCTAGACGCTCTTTAATGTAAGGAGGTAGCGGCATTTCCCCTAGCTGCTCTAGAATTTCATAGAAAATACCTTCGTATTTGAACTCAAGATGACGACCGCCTTGGTCCCCTTCTCTCGTACAAACAGCAGTCAAACGACCATCACCAAACGTAATCGTTGTTCCTACTTTAATACGACGAGCTGGTTTGACAAGTGTTTCCCACTCGTTGCCTTCTTCTTGCTTCAGCAACAAAACTTCAACATTCGCACCTGTTTCATCCTTTGTACCGAATAAACGGGCTGGAAGAACACGCGTATCGTTTAACACAAGACAATCCCCTTCATTTAAGTGCTCAATAATATTATGAAAGTGCTCATGATGAAGTTCGCCTGTTTCTTTATTTACAACCATAAGTCTTGATGCATCACGCTTTTCTAGCGGTGTTTGCGCAATTAACTCTTCTGGAAGATTGAAATCAAATAAATCTATTTTCATTTTGCTTCACCTGTTTCTAATATGCTAAATTACTTAAAACGATTAATCACGTAAAAAATCAATGATAAGACAATACTAATTACAATCGAGGTGACAATCGGAAAATAAAAGGTCGTATTGCCCTTTTTGATTAAAATATCACCCGGAAGCTTTCCAATAAAGTGGAGAAGAAAACCAATCACAAGAAGCAGGGCACCTAGTCCCATCAACAGCTTTGGTAGCTCACTCACACTTCAGGCACCTCCATTTTAAAATGTTCATATACAAGCGGCGTCACCATACGCCCACGCGGCGTACGCTGTAAGAAGCCGATTTGGAGCAGATACGGTTCATACACATCCTCGATGGTATGAGACTCTTCTCCAATCGTAGCCGAAATAGTATCTAATCCTACCGGACCACCTCGGAACTTTTCAATAATCCCTCTTAATAATTTATGGTCAATATGATCAAGACCTAAACGGTCTACCTGTAAAAGATCCAATGCTTCACTCGCTAATGAAAGAGTAATCGAACCATCTCCCTTTACTTGAGCAAAGTCACGAACTCTTCGTAAGATACGATTGGCGATCCTTGGCGTTCCCCTCGCACGTCTAGCAATTTCAAATGCCGCTGGCTTTTCAATCTCAACTTGGAGAATGGAAGACGTACGCTCTACAATTGAGGCTAGCTCAGATGCTTCGTAATATTCCAAGCGACTAAGCACACCAAATCGATCTCGCAGTGGAGAAGATAGAAGTCCTGCTCTTGTTGTAGCTCCGACCAATGTAAAAGGCGGCAAATCCAACCGAACAGAGCGGGCGCTTGGTCCTTTTCCAATCACGATATCGAGACAAAAATCCTCCATCGCAGGATAAAGGACCTCCTCAACCGTGCGAGGAAGTCGGTGGATTTCATCGATAAACAGCACATCACCTGGCTCTAGGCTTGTTAAAATAGCTGCCAAGTCGCCAGGGCGTTCAATCGCAGGTCCTGACGTTGTCCGGAGCTGTACCCCCATCTCGTTTGCAATAACCGCTGCAAGCGTCGTTTTCCCAAGTCCTGGAGGTCCATAGAGCAACACATGATCGAGCGTTTCTTCACGAAGCTTCGCGGCTTTAATAAAGATGTCTAAATGGGACTTCACCTTTTCTTGGCCAAGATATTGATGAAGCGTTTGTGGACGAAGCGTTTGCTCTAACAGCTCTTCCTCTTGTAGGGCATCACCGGTTACGATTCGATCATCCATCTCATCACCCCTTTTGGGTTATTTTAACAACTTCTGTAAAGCTGCTTTGATATATTGATCTGTCGTTAATGATTGTTTCTCAAGATCTGGCATAATCTTTTTAATTTCTTTTTCGGCATATCCAAGTACTTTTAACGCCTCAACCGCTTCATCAAGAGCTTCTGGCGCCTTCGCTACGGCCTCTTGCTGATCAAAATCAGCGAATAGTCCTGACATCACATCTGGAACAACATCATGCAGCTTGCCTTTTAAATCGAGAATCATCTGACGAGCCGTTTTCTTTCCTACACCAGGAAACTTCACTAAAAACTTTTCGTCTTCTTCTTCAATCGCCTGCACAACCTGTCCGGGATCACCTGAAGCTAAAATAGCTAACGCGCCCTTTGGACCGATCCCAGAAACGCTTAATAATTTATTAAAAAGACCTTTTTCTTCACGAGAGCGGAAGCCGTATAAAGCCATCGCATCTTCGCGAACATAGTGATGTGTATAAACCGTTTTTTTCTCCGTATCACTCACTTGAAACGCATACGGATTAGGCGTAAACACCTGATAGCCTATCTCATGGCTTTCTACTACTATATATTCCGGATTCACATATGTAATGATACCTTTTATATAATCGAACAACCGTTTCCTCTCCCTTAACAATGCTGATTACTATTTTAACATAATCAAGACAGAGAAAACATTACGATTCTATCATAAATAAGGAGAAAATGAGAACGGAAAGCATTTTGTAGGAGAACGCCAGATCTTTTCTCATGCAAAAAGGAGGGTGTTGAAATTCCCTCCCTTACGCTTTATGGTTAATGTGAATACGGCTTGTAGAAATTTAACAACGCAAGATACTGATCCTTTGAATGAATGCGAATACCATGCTGAAGTTTCTCGTGCTGGCGACTTTCGAGTTTATTTATATCCAGCTGAAAAAACGACTGAATGACCTTTTGCTGTTGACTTGTCGGAACCCCTTCATACACAGATAAAATTCCCTCTCCGGAAACGCCAAAATAGCCATTTGCTTTCAGTAATGGAGAAATATCGTCCACATGTGTTCGAAATATGAGCTCATCATCAAATTCTGCTACTAAACGCCACTCGTTATATTCACTTATCGCAGCCTCTTTCGTCATATTCTTCTGCTCAATTTCCTCTTCTCCTACCACCCCATCTAAATAAACGCGCTCTAAAAGAATCGTTGTTTGGTGTGCTTTTTCACTCACAGCACCATATGCAGGATGACTAAAACCAATAAAACAGCTGATAAAAACAATTGTAAAAATCCGATGAATGATTATCGCCACTCATCATCACCTCTTCATAAAATAATCTCGGTTATAGCTTCACCTTATTTAGAAATTCTATCCATACTAAGAAAATACAACAAAAAAATCCGACTAGATCCCCTACTAGCCGGCTGTACATTATTTATCGATGTCCATTTCCATTGACGTTTTGATCGATGGATTCAAATAGTCCATTCATATTCGTATGAATGACGTTATCTCGGAGCCCCTTTTTCATATCGTTTTTCATTTGCTTCGCTTCATTATAGATGCGATCATCTGCTTTTACGACGACCTGATACGGTTTGGTCATTGGAGCAATCGCATTTTTAACATTTTTCTCGACGCTTGCTCGGTTTGCTTCACTCGTTTTAACAGCTACTAAAAGGCGATTTCCATTAAAAATGGCGTGTGCATTTTTAACGCCCTTCACCTGTTCAGCCTTTTTCTCAATTTGACGGGCAGCTTTTCGCTCATCTGTTTTCGTTACAGGTGCTTTTACCACACTACCATCAGAGGTATTTAGCGGACCTCGGTATTCTACATCCCTCGCATTGTTGCTGTATGGGTAGCCGTACGGACGGCTTTCGTTGGTAATCGTATCATGGTTACGATTATCATTCCCGTCATTTGCATATTCTACATACTCCGCTACAGGCCCTTGTTTATGATCCACTAAACGCCCATTTCCATCACGATCATTCTTTTCATTCGAATATACACCGATTGGACTTGTGCGATCACTGTAGCGCTGTTCAGCGTTGTTTTGTGAATTACAAGCACTCAATCCAAGCATACATACCGCAGTTAATGATGTTATCACATACTTATTCAACGGTCATTCCCCCTATTCTGTTGAACGCACGGTGCGCTCCTTTATAGGGTGATATCCAGCAAGTCAGATTATTCTCTTCGTTACCGGTAACTTCTAAAAGATGAGGGAATGTTATGAAGAAGCAAGATGATATAGCAGATCTTCCGCTAGGTTTAACCGATAATACAACTCCCATTTCGTATGAACTTGTAGAGCTTGAATGCGAGCAGGTGTATACTCTCCTGCTGAAATTTGATTCCACTCCCTAAGCAAATCCGTTGGAAACATGAGGGCTGCTACGTAAAAGGGATTCGTTTTCCATGAAGGAAAATGATAAAAAATTGAATCCAACGACCAGTCCACATAGCGTAAAAATCGGTGAGCAAGCTGCAGTTCATCATAATCGCTCGATGAGATGAGAGCCAAATCAAAATCAATCAAACATATTTTTTCCTCGCTGATACGCAAAAAATTATGTGAGGCTACATCACCGTGCACAACCGTAAGCGTTTTGTTTTGATGAGTGTGATAGTTCTCCATTAAATATAAAGATTGTTCAGACCAATGACAGAGCTGGTGTAATTCTTTTTGGGACAAAAATAAGCTCAAGTGGGACACGGAACGCTGAAATTGCAAAAAACGCTTGCTCCATTTATCCATAATGAATTGCGTAGGCAGTACGTCTTGAAATTCACTATGTAACGCTCCTCCTATGTGATGAAACGCGTTCAAAAGATTTGTCACGTCTCTTCGGTCTTTTAGAGACTTGTACATAATAGGTCCTGATGGATAATAAGGCATCATCATCCAACAATACTTTTCACATGTGATCGTAGTCGCCTTATTGGGAAAGCGTTCAAAATAGGCAAGCGACGAAAATCCTTCTTGATAGATACGCTCCAATACGTTAAAGAGGACGTTTGCTTTTTGCTGTAGCTCGTATCCCTTCAACACTTTATACCCCATCGTTGTGTCGATAATATATACGTTTTCTTTTACTCGTTTGTACGCCTTTGGTTCAATACCAGCTTGCTGCAGAGAAAATAAGAGGAGACGATTTTGAATCAAATCCTCTCCCTGGTCAAACAATTTAATCTTCGTCATCCTCGTACTCTGGGAATCCAAACAGTGCTGCTTCATCTTCTCGCTGCGGGAAGTTAGGAACTCCCTGCTGCGGATAAGGCATGCCCTGTGGTGCATATGGAGCCCCTTGATGTGGAAATGCTTGCGGGAATCCATATCCTTGCTGTGGATAAGCTGGTACACCATATTGCGGTGCTGCATATGGCACTTGGAACGGTGCATACGGCTGCGGGCCTCCACATCCGCAGTCTGGTTGTTGCATAGGGTAACCTGGATAGCCATAATGTGGCTGCTGCTCTTGCCCACTATATGCTCCCATTACCTGGGGCTGAGGTGCATATGGCATCCCGTATGATGGATAAGGCTGCTGATACATTGGCGCTACTCCGTAAGGCTGATGATGATGTGCTCCCTGCATATGCTGCATCATTTTATGATACGCTTCTGAGCTTTCTGAGCTAGAGCTTTCTGATGACTCAGCGTGATGCTCTGGATGGAAGCCTGCAGGCATGACAGCCGGCATCATTGGTGGATACATATACATTGGCGGTGCGCACGGGAAGCATGGGAAATAGTTAAACCCACATCCTGGTAACACCGGACTTACTGGAAAACAAGGCTGAACAGGTGGCATCATGATTGGTTGCTCCACGCTCTCTGGGCTTTCCTTTTTTGGCGGCGGCGGTGGTGGAGCTGGTGCTGCGTGCTGATCAATCTCCATGTTAACCGTATAATAATTATTAATATCAATTTCTGGATAAATCGGCTGAAGCTTTGGAAGCTTCGGCATTAAGTATTGCACAGGCGCTTCTTTTTTAGGTCCCTCTTTCACAGGCTGCTCCTTTTTAGGAGGCTGCTGGACAGGCATTTCTTTTTTAGGCATTTGATACGTTGGTGCCTGTGGAACCGGCTGTTCTTTTGGCTGTTGATACGTTGGCTGCTGGTACATTGGTTGCTGGTGTATTGGCTGTTCTTTCGGTGCAGATGGCGTGTGATCCATTTCAGTAGTAGGGTACGTTTTCGTTGTTTGATTATTATAAGGATGATCGTAAAGTGGCTTTTCTTTCTTCACGCTTACGTTTCCGGTTGGAACTTTAATTTTCATCCCCGGCATAATCATATCTGGATTACTCAATTGTGAGTTAGACTTTTTCAGCTCTTCAAAATCTACACCATACTTTTGCGCAATTTTCCAAAGGGTATCCCCTTTTTGAACGATATGGATTTTCAAGTCTTCTCCCTCCCGACTAGAAAGAATTACTAGACACTGTATGTCTACGTAATGGAATTGTTACTATTGGTTCAACACAACATATGCTTGGAAACTGAACTTTATTCATTGACAACCATCACTTCGAAAAAACAAGTTGCATCCATCAACACGTGAAACTTCTCATAAAAAAGATGATACCGCATCGTATCATCTTTTTTATTTATTATTAAATATGCTGAAGCATTCGTTCTAATGCACGAATTGCTTCATGACTTGTTTGTTGATTGACCGTAATTTGATTCACGATTTTTCCTTTTTCCACGTTCTCTAACGCCCATAACAAATGAGGAAGATCGATTCGATTCATTGTTAAGCACGGACACATGTGAGGATTGAGTGACAAAATGGTTTTATCGGGATGATTTTGTTTCAGTCGATTCACTAAGTTCATTTCCGTACCGATGGCCCACGCTGTTCCCGGAGCTGCCTTGTTAATTGTATCAATAATATATTTTGTTGATCCTGCATAGTCAGAGATGGCTACAACCTCGTGATGACATTCTGGATGAACGATAACATTCATCTCTGGATAAGTCTTTCGAATATCATGAACGTTTTGCACCGTAAAATTTTCATGTACGGAACAGTGGCCCTTCCATAAAATAACCTTGATATCTTTGAGCGGACAAAGCGCTTCAAGCTTATGACCAATTGGGTCCCATATTGCCATTTGTGTCAACGGGATGCCTAAATCGTAGGCCGTATTCCGTCCTAAGTGCTGATCAGGTAAAAATAAAATGCGCTCCTTTTGCCCGAATGCCCACTGAACCATTTTCTTTGCATTAGAAGACGTCACCGTTGCTCCCCCGTGTTCACCTACGAATGCTTTAATATCTGCGGTTGAATTCACATAGGTTAACGGAATGATTGTGTCGCCAAATAGATGCATGAGTTCTGTCCATGCCCTTCTTGTTTGCTCCATATTTGCCATATCAGCCATTGAACAACCTGCTCTCATATCTGGCAAGATCACGATCTGGTCCTTTTCTGTTAAAATATCTGCGGTTTCGGCCATAAAATGAACGCCGCAAAATACAATCGTTTCTGCCTTCCGATTTTTAGCGGCAATTTGGGCAAGCTCCAATGAATCTCCAGCAAAGTCGGCAAATTGATACACTTCTTCTTTTTGATAATGATGACCTAAAATAAGCAGCTTTTCCCCCATGCTTTCTTTGATTTCTCGCACTCGTTTCTCCATTTCATTCACATTCATCGTCTTGTATCGCTCCGGTAGTGTCTCGTTGCGAGACCATGTATCTAAAATACTCATTCCATCTCCCCCTTATCGTTGTGTTACATCCAACGAGATATCTAGTGCCTTGCTAGAATGCGTGAGCGCTCCGAGTGAAATATAATCAATGTTTGTATGCTGATACTGCGCCAAATCTTCAATTTTAATTCCACCTGATACCTCTGTCTTAATATGAGAGGGGACGAGATGAAGATGTTCCTTTAGAAAATCAGGGCTACAATTATCAAACATAATAACATCTACTTCTGCTTCAATTGCCTGTAGCAGCTGCTCAAGATTCTCAATCTCTACCTCCACCTTCACCATATGACCGAGCTCACTTCTCACTTTCTCCACGCACGTCTTAATGGACCCCATATGCGCAATATGATTATCCTTAATCATCACCCCGTCATATAATCCAAAGCGATGATTGTACCCGCCCCCACAGCGCACCGCATGCTTTTCAAACATACGAAGTCCAGGGGTTGTTTTTCTCGTATCACAAATTCTTGTATGGGAACTATTTAATCGAGAAACAGCCTGATGTGTTAACGTAGCAATCCCACTCATTCGCTGAATGACGTTCAACATTACGCGCTCTCCTGTGAGAATCGCTCGAATCGGTCCCGTCACCTTTGCGATTACTTCTCCGCTTTTTATTTGCTGCCCATCTTTTACATGCAACTCGCACGTTACTCGTGGATCAACGCAGCGAAAGCCTTCTACTAGCACAAGCTCTCCTGAAAACACACCGTCTTCTTTCGCTCGAAATACCCCTTCGCCCTGTTCATCATCAGCGAAAATGGCCGTGCTCGTCACATCGCGATCGCCAATATCCTCTATTAAAAATGCCTGCAATTGCTGTGATAGCTTTAATCGATTTATCATAAACTCCCCGCCCCGCTAACTTGTTTACGTTGGTGACTAATCCGTTTGTTTTTCCACTTTTTATCGTGTTCAAGGGGAAAATCGGTGCGATAATGTGCACCTCGACTTTCCTCTCGTTTTAATGCTGCTTTTGCCATTAAAAGGACAACCGTCAGCATATTAATTTTCGTCACATCCTCATTGGTATAAGAGGAAAGTTGGTCGTGTTGAATATTTTCATCGAACGGTTGAATCCTCTCAATTACTCCTTCCAATTCTTCTTTTCGCCGAACGATCCCAAGCGTCTTTGTTGCCCACTGCTGAATTGTCTCTTTGTCCGGAAGATCTAGTGAGGCGCTTTGGGGGATCGTCGTTTGATGGTCGACTTCTTGAAATACGTAATGATTTTGGCGAATGTGCTGTGCCGCGAGATTGCCAAATACGAGACATTCTAACAGTGAATTGCTTGCTAGTCGGTTCGCACCATGTACGCCCGTACAAGCTACTTCACCGACTGCGTATAGACCCTTTATGGACGTTTCTCCGTACTTATTTACTTTTACTCCGCCCATTAAAAAGTGAGCACCAGGCACAACCGGAATCCGTTCATCAATAGGAATATGATGACGCCTGCACAAATTGGTCAAGCCAGGAAATTTATTTGAGAAATTCTTCACATGTTTGACCGACAAATAAATATGCTCTCCCTTTTTGATTCGTTTGTCGATCTCGCGCGCAACAATATCCCTTGGTGCTAGACTACCAAGTGGATGAACCTCATCCATAAACGGAACGTCTTCATCTGTGACTAAAACAGCTCCCTCTCCTCTTACAGCTTCTGATACAAGGCCGACAGCGCGACTGCCAACGCGTAAGAGCGTAGGATGAAACTGCATAAATTCCAAATCAATTAGCTCTGCTCCTGCCCGATACGCCACTGCAAGTCCGTCACCAGTAACAGATGCATCGTTCGTTGTTGCTGTGAACAAAGCCCCGCATCCACCCGTTGCTAAAACGACAACAGGGGCATAGTAATAGCAGAGCTGTCCGTCCCTTGTACGACTAACAATTCCTCTGCATCCCCCTTCTTCAACGATAACATCTTGAATCATTTCGTACTCATGCAAACAAATATGTGGAAGAACTCGCCGTGAGAAAAAACTCATGAGTGTCTCACCGGTTTGATCACCTCCGGCGTGAACAATTCTTCTTTTTCTATGACCACCTTCTCGTCCAAGCTCTAGCTGTCCATTTGGTCCACGATCAAACTGTATTCCTCTGTTTATGAGCTGCTGTATGTATAATGGACCCTCTTTCACTAAAAGCTTTGTGTGCTCCTCATGATTATGGAATCGTCCTGCAAGAAGCGTATCGTTATAATGTTCTTTTCCGTGGTCATGTTCAAATAGTGCGGCGGCAACCCCACCTTGAGCACGAATGGAATTACTATGAAGGTGGTGCTGTTTGGATAGCATTAACACTCGTTTGTGTAGACATAGCTTCTCAGCAACCGCAAAAGCTGCTAGACCACTTCCAATGATAATGACATCTGCAGCGATCATTTTATCCCTCTTTCTTTTACAAGTGTCTTGACACATATATTTACACATTATTAAACTAAATACAAGATCTTTTTTAGAGGGAGAGGGAAAACGATGATTTATCTTGACTATGCTTCCACGACACCAATGAGAACAGAAGCAATCGATGTATACAGAGAGGTTGCAACGTCCATCTACGGGAACACCCACAGCCTTCACGACGTTGGCACAACCGCTCATTCCTTAGTAGAGGCGTGTAAAGAAAAGCTTGCTGAGCTGATTAATGGTGATAAAAACGGTGTTTTTTTTACAAGCGGAGGGACGGAAGCAAATGAGTGCGGCATACGTGCTCTTTTAGCATCAGCACAAAACGGAAAGCATATTATTACGACTAAAATGGAGCATGCTTCCATTTTACATACGTGTGAGGATCTGGAGCAAGAAGGCTATGAGGTTACTTATCTCGCTGTTGAACAAAGCGGGAGAGTTTGTCTAGATGCGCTAAAATCAGCGATTCGTGAAGATACGGCGCTCTTTATTTTTCAACATGTGAATCATGAAATGGGAGCTGTTCAGCCAATTGAGGAAATTGCTTTGCTTGCCGAGGAACACGGCATTTTTGTTCACTGTGATGTCGTTCAGTCTTTTGGTAAGCTTCCAATTGATCTAAAAAGATGGCGCGTTCATAGCCTCTCCGCATCGAGTCATAAAATTTATGGTCCAAAAGGCTGCGGTTTGCTTTATTTACATCCATCGATCAGCGTATATACACAGAAAGGGACGCTAGACACTCCTTCCATTGCGGCATTTACGACTGCTAGTGAACTTGCTTATAAAGAGATGGACAATACCCGTATCGAACATACGCAGCTACGGGAACAGCTTCATGCCCTCCTGGCGTCCCATCACCTTCCTGTCACTGTTGAGGGAGATGACGAAGTATTGCCATCAATCGTTGGAATAAGCGTCCACTGGCTCCAAGGACAATATATTATGCTACAATGTAATCGGTACAACATAGCCATTTCGACAGGGAGCGCTTGTCAGGTAGGACATCAGCACCCCTCCTATTCTATGCTTGCTCTTGGGAAAACAGCAGATGAGGCAAAGCAATTTGTTCGTGTATCGTTTGGACGTCATACAACAAAAGAACATATTGAAGCGTTTGTTAACGTGCTAACGCGAACCTGTGCCGAACTTTGTGACCCATATGAAAAGACTTTATCACCTAAAACTGTGTAAAATAAGAAATAAATTCATTGATTTAGTAGGGAGCGTTAAAACATGACAGAAGCAAATAAAAAAATTCTCGGTGAACAGCGCCGAACTCTTATTTTAGAATGGCTGCAAACAGAAGGTGTACCGCTAACAGGAAGTGAGCTATCAAAGCGTACAAATGTTAGCAGACAGGTCATTGTTCAAGACATTTCGTTGTTGAAGGCAAAAAATGAGCCTATTATTGCGACAAGTCAAGGCTACCTCTATATGCAAACACCCGATCAAAAGGGACGCTATGAGCAAATTATCGCTTGTCAGCACGGACCTGAAACAGCTGATCGTGAACTCTTTTTACTTGTCGATCACGGCGTTCGCGTTCGTGATGTAATCGTTGAGCACCCAATTTACGGTGAACTAACGGCCTCCATCATGGTGAGCACGCGCAAAGAAGTGGAAGCATTTCTTGAACACGTAAAAAACACGAACGCCTCTTACTTATCACAGCTCACAGACGGAACGCACCTTCATACGATTGAAGCTGATACACCGAAGAAGTTACAAGAAGCTTGCGCGGCATTGCGAAAAGAAGGCTTTTTAATTGAATCATAAAAAAAGAAGGAGCCCGAGAAAGGCTCCTTCTTTTTCATTCCATGACTTGATATGCATATGTACCGAGTATTGAAACGGTACATCCGAGAGCTTCAAGTTCAGAAATAGCTCCTGGAATGAGTACATCATCTAGCTTTTGTTCAATATCAATGATAAAGAAATAATTCCCCAGTCCAGTCTTCATCGGGCGAGATTCAATCTTTGATAGATTTAGCCTGCGCCATGCAAAGGCTGATAAGACCTGATGGAGAGATCCTGACTGATCATCAGCAGGAAGCTGAACGAGTAGCGTCGTTTTTTCTCCATCTTCTTTTGAGAACGGAACAAACGCATCTGACTCTTTATGCAACACCACAAAGCGCGTATGATTATGGCTATAATCATGAATATCGCCTTTGGCAATCGTTAAGCCATACTCTGCGGCTGCTAGTTCATTTGCAATCGCAGCAATTTTACGCTCTGGATGTGCCTGAACGTACTGTGCTGCCCACGCAGTAGAGCTTGTCTCATGAATATCAGCGTGTGATAAATGCTGGTACAAAAATTTATGGCATTGAGCAATGGCATGGGGATGAGAATAAACGGCTTCTAAGCGCTCGTTAATCCCTTCATTTTGCGGATGCACCATTAAATGTTGGCGTATAGGCAACACAATTTCACCAACAATCGGCATTCTCGTTTCGTGAATCAAATAGTTTAAGGTTAGATTAACCGATCCCTCAAGCGTATTTTCGAGCGGAACTACTCCGTATGATACGTCCCCTTTCGCCACTGCATCAATACAGGCTGGAATCGTTTTATACGGAATATAGTCCTCATTAGGAAATACCGATTGAACGGCTTGATGTGTGAATGTTGCTTTTGGTCCTAAGTATCCGATTTTCCCCATGAAACTCTCTCCTTATGACGTTCTTATGCCCCTGAACCTAAAATATCTACTTTTTCCACAAATTCAAGGCTTCGTAAATGTCTTAATAATTCATTCAGTTCAATTCGTATTGCTGATGTATCGAGTGATAGCGTAACGTTCGCACGCCCCTGAAGAGGGATCGTTTGATGAATCGTTAGTACGTTACAACCACTGGACGCAACAACAGACAATAAATGTGAGAGCGTTCCTGAACGATCTTCTAAATGGAAAAAGAGGGAGATAATCCGCTCTTTTACCACTGTATGAAAAGGAAACACCGTATCACGATATTTATAATACGCACTTCTGCTTAAATCGACTATCTGAACGGCATCCGCCACAGAGTCTGCTTTTCCTCGTTCAATTAAAAGCTTTGCTTCAAGGGTTTTACGCATCGCTTCAGGCAAAACGTCTTCGCGAATTAAGTAAAATTGTTGATCTTGATTAGACAAACAAAGCTCCTCCCCTTTTTGTCGACTTATTAGTCAATAAATTCAAATTCATATTCCATTAACTTAATAATATCTCCATCTTCGGCACCGCGCTTACGTAATTCTTCGTCGACACCCATACCGCGAAGCTGGCGAGAGAATCTACGTACAGATTCATCACGTGAGAAGTCTGTCATCTTGAAGAGCTTTTCAATCTTATCGCCAGAAAGGACAAACTTGCCGTCACTTTCTCTCGTAATATCAAAGCCAGCATCTTCTTTTTCGAATTTGTAAAGAACGCGATGAGTTGATAGATCCTCTTCTTCTTCCATTGGGAAGTCTGGTGTCGTTTCAACTTTATTTGCAATCGCAAACAGTAGATCACGAAGACCTTTTCGCGTTACAGCAGAAATAGCGAAGATTTCTACGTCATCTTCAATCTTCTCTTTAAATGCTTTTAAATTTTCTTCCGCATCTGGCATGTCCATTTTATTCGCAACCACAATTTGTGGACGCTCTGTTAGACGAAGATTATATTCCTTTAGTTCAGCGTTAATCGTTTGATAATCCTCAAACGGATCGCGCCCTTCCATTCCAGACATATCGATCACATGCACAATTACACGCGTACGTTCAATATGACGTAGGAACTGATGTCCTAATCCAACACCTTGGTGCGCGCCTTCAATTAATCCAGGTAAGTCTGCCATTACGAAGCTTCTGTTATCTTCTGTTTCCACCATTCCAAGGTTTGGAACAATCGTTGTGAAATGATATTCAGCAATTTTCGGTCTAGCTGCAGAAACAACGGATAATAGAGTGGACTTCCCTACGCTCGGGAATCCTACAAGACCTACATCTGCAAGAAGTTTTAATTCAAGAACGATATCACGCTCTTGTCCTGGCTCACCGTTTTCAGCGATTTGAGGCGCCGGATTTGCTGGTGATGCAAAACGCGTGTTACCACGACCTCCGCGACCACCCTTTGCAATAACTGCTTGCTGACCGTGCTCAGTTAAATCCGCAATAACTTCCTTCGTTTGTTCATCTGTTACAACCGTTCCTGGTGGCACTTTAATTACCATTGGTTGTGAGTTACGGCCGTGCTGTCCTTTTGACATTCCGTGCTCACCGCGCGTTGCCTTAAAGTGGCGCTGATAGCGGAAATCCATTAACGTACGAAGACCTTCTTCTACTTCGAAAATAACGTCTGCACCGTTACCACCGTCTCCGCCTGCTGGTCCACCTTTTGGAACATATTTTTCACGACGAAAGGCAACCATTCCGTTACCTCCGTCGCCACCTTTTACGTATATCTTTACCTGATCTACAAACATTGTTTTCACTCCGTTCTGTCGCCTAAGCCCTTAAGCTCTACGACAACACTTATCTCTTCTTTTGATGTAGTTTGTTCTTTTATATGAAATGAACTGTTGTTCTTTTGATTAAGCCATAGATGGATGAGGTCTTCTTGTTCTAGTATCCCACTAAAATCAAAAAAGAAACGAGTCTGATCTTTCTCCACTAGCAAAGACATACTCAAATGATTTTGCGTGCGGATATCAACGGCGCTCTCAAGCAAGGAAATAAACTGCTTGCACCATGCCGTAATAGCCTCATCATACATAGATAAGTCCTTAATCTCTCCAAGAACTTCGATTTCAAGCTCTATCGGGTGACTGCACCATTGGTAAGTCATAATAAATTCTGTTAACATATGCAGCCGCGTATTTGTTAAATTTGACTCATGTTTTGCTTGGGTGATGATTTCATTAATGATTTCATCTACTCGATCTAGGCGATTTAATGCAAGATTTCCTTTGATAAGCTGTAGCCTATTTAACCAATCATGTCGAGCATAACGAAGTACTTCTACGACATTCCAATCTTTATCCATTTGGGCACTCCTAACCTTTCACGAGCATACTTGTACACATACTGTTAATTATAACAAATTCTACGATAAAGGGGGTAAAGAATCTTCGTACCTTAATTAGAGAAGCAGTAACCTCTTTTTACAGACTCTATTGCTTTTGAACCCCTTTTTCAATATGACTTTCCGAGCCGTCTGTTCTTCACTGCCCCTGTTGAAAATTACTGCCTTTGCAGCAAGGTAAGTGCAAGACTTACGAGAGGTTCAAAAACAAAAGGCGATCATTAAATAAAGAAAACTCTAACCCACATTAGGTTAGAGTTTTCTTTTCACGGCTTATGCTTCTTGAGCAACTGGGTATACACTTACTTGTTTGCGGTCACGACCAAGGCGCTCGAATTTTACGATGCCGTCGATTTTCGCATAAAGAGTGTCATCTCCACCACGACCTACGTTAGCACCTGGATAGATTTTAGTACCGCGTTGACGGTATAAAATTGAACCACCAGATACGAATTGGCCGTCAGCACGTTTAGCACCTAGACGTTTCGAGATTGAATCACGACCGTTCTTAGTACTACCTACACCTTTTTTAGAAGCGAAGAACTGAAGGTCTAATCTTAACATGACATCCACCTCCTACTGTCTTTAGTTTATTTTTATATAACTTTGATAATCACGTTCGATTGATTCGAGTGACACAATCATACCTTCCAGAAGTAGCTGAATGCGTTCAAATGTAGAAGGTTCTACATCCGCTGGAATCTCACAATAGAGATAACCGCCTTCTCCACCCTGTTCAATAAGAGGGGTCACATCACAAAGAGCAATGATTGAATTTACGGCACCGATGGTAACCGCTGATACTCCTGCACAAACGATATCAGAACCGTACTCTGCAAAGTCAGCATGTCCACTCACTTCGAAAGCTTGAATTTGATTCGCTGCATCACGAGTAATGTCGATTTTAATCATGTCATTACACCTTAAGCGTTGATTTTTTCAATCACAACTTTAGTGTAAGGTTGACGATGACCTTGTTTACGACGGTAGTTTTTCTTAGCTTTGTATTTGAAGACAAGGATCTTTTTAGCGCGACCTTGTTTCTCAACTTTAGCTGTAACAGTTGCACCTTCAACGAATGGAGCACCAACTTTAACGTTGTCACCACCAACAAATAATACTTTGTCAAAAGTAACTGTTGCGTCTTGGTCAGCAGCAAGCTTTTCAATGTAGATAGCTTGACCTTCCTCGACTTTGATTTGTTTACCACCAGTTTCGATAATTGCGTACATAATTGCACCTCCTCAATAGACTCAGACTCGCCATCACAGGTGTTCATAATGAACTTAAAACCCGTTCTGCGCGGTTGTAGCACGGGTGCTACAAACTAACATATAAAATAATACTATACTGGGATTCCCTCTGTCAATGTAAAATCATGAATTAGGATAGACGATTTTCAATGTCTTGAATCGTACCAACGTGACGAATTTCATAAGTTACATTGCTTTTAGGAGAAACCGTCATAAAAAGCTTCAGCTTCAGCATGCCCTCTAGGTGAGCTAAAAATCCGTCTTGCTTCATCAGTTCCGGAACACCTGCTTTTACTTCCACCCAAATAGCCTCTGCCTCGGTATGTCGATGCTCCCACAAAGCACGCTCAAGCTGATACACAATCGTTTCATCGCTTAATACTTTCCCCGTTCCACTGCAGGTTTGACAAGGAATCATGAGCGCTTCTTCTATGCTTTCTTTTGTTTTCTTACGCGTGAGCTGTAAAATACCAAGCTCCGTAAATCCGACGATCGTCGTACGCACATCATCTTCCTGTAGCGCTTCTTTCATCGCTTGTTCAATGCGCTTACGATGAGAAGGATTTTTCATATTAATAAAATCAACCAGAATAATGCCACCGATATTTCGGAGTCGTACTTGCCTTGCTACTTCATTTGCCGCAAGCAAATTGGTATCAAGAACCGTTTCCTCAAACGAGTTTTTTCCCGAAAATTTGCCCGTATTTACGTCTACGACGGTCATCGCCTCTGTTTGATCAACAACCAGGTAGGCTCCGTTTTTCAGCCAGACGACTCTCTTTTGAAGACGTTCAAGCTCTGCCTCTACGTCATAATGATGGAAGATGCCTTCGTTTTCACGATAGTAGTGAACAGGTAGGCTCTGACTGCTTAATTGCTGATAGAGGTCAAAATCATCTATTACAATCTCATCGACGCCTCGCTTTTGAACAGCTTCTAAGGTTGATTGAACAAAATCATAATTTTCCCAAAGCAGATTGGGTGCTTTCTTCAAAGCGCTCCTTTGTTTCATAAGCGCGTACTTCTCTCGTAAAGCACTAAGCTCACCTTCTAGTGCCGAGCGCTCGGCATCCTGTGCCGTCGTTCGAATCACGAGGCCTTCCGCGTCACGACAAATGTCCTGTCCAATCTTCCGCAGATTCTCTCGTACACTTTCATCTGGGATTTTTTTCGATACCGCTACATAGTTTCCGTGCGGTAAATAGACCATGTTCTGTCCCGAAAATTCAATAATGGCCGTAAGCTTCGGCCCTTTTCCACCGATGCCTTCTTTCGCAATCTGCACAACGATGGCTTCTCCTTCTGTCAGCAGCGACGCGATGTCACGATCTTTCTCACTGCTAGCATTTGGTACATCCTTACAATGCAAGTAGCCGTTCTTATCTAAACCAATGTCTACAAAAGCTGCCTGCATACCTTTTTGAACCTTTACAACTTTGCCTATGTAAATATTCCCTACATTATTTTGCTGACCCTGTTGCTCTAAATAAAGCGCATCTAATCGCTTATCATTCATAACGGCGATTCGTTTTGACGTATTCGCGACGTTTATTACACACGTTCTCATCTCTTGCTCCCTTTCTACACAAAGCCTGTCTACGTTTTACCCTATCAATAATTGCTCACATTGTACACCGACACGTTTTACATTCTTTCCCCTATAGTATCACCTGCATGAAGCATTTTGAACAAAAAAAAGAACAGGAAATTCCCTGTTCAGTCGTTCAATAAAACGGCACTAGTTCATTAATCGGTGAATGAATTCGTTTTTCAGTAAAATAGGCGTGGAGAATTTCATTTTCATCCACCTGCTGATGGGTCGATTCTTTTCCTTCCACAATTACAATATGCTTACACCCACGCTGGAATCTTTGCAAAATGGTGTGAAGCGGTTCTTCTGGGGGAACTGTGAGCGGACGCAATGAACTAATCTCTAGCTTTCTACCTTGATAGCGCTCTAGCAGAAAGCGAATGTACACATAGTAACGATCTTTCCATTCTTTATATAACGAGACGATTAAAAAGCTAATAATGACCCATAGATGAAACTGCTGAAAATAGAGAAAGCTTGAAATTAAAATTAAAATAGCAAGAGACACCGTTGAAATATAAAGCGCCTGCTTATGGGCTTCAATGAACGGCTTCGTGTGACTGAGCATAATAAACAAAACTTTCCCGCCGTCTAGCGGCCAAATAGGTAGAAGATTAAATAATAGAATTGTAACGTTTTGAATCATAAACAAGTGGAACAAATCAGCTGAAAGAACGTCTGCTGTATATAATCCGTAACCAGCAAGCGCCATCCACACATGCTGAAGAGGACCGCTTAACACAACAATGAGTTCCTCATGAAGCGGTCGGTTTCCGTGTTCATCCATCTCAGCTACTCCACCGAATGGAAGCAGCAAAATGCTTTTAATTCGCCATGAAAAAAGATGGGCCGCAACGGCGTGACCCAGTTCATGAATAAAAACGATCAGAAAAAGAACGATGAGTTGTTTAAAGCTCGCTGTCAAAATCCCAATGCCAAGCACAAACCAAAATACCGGATGAATATGGATTTTGAATATGAGAGAAATCCAATTACTCAAAGTTAATCACCTTACTTGGATCAATAAATTTTTCTCCTTTTTTGATCGCAAATGAATACGTTCCTTTTTTCCCATCATCTAGGCTCGATACAGACCCGACTTTTTTCTTTTTGTCGACAAAGTCATAGAGGTTGACGTCGACCTTATCTAAGTTTCCATACCATGCTTCTGTTCCATCTGCATGCTGAATCACTACCGTTTTTCCAAATCCCTGCTTCTGTCCAATAAAGGACACAAATCCTTCACTCATTGCTTCTACAACAGATTTACTGCCCGTTTCTACAATAATGCCGTGACCTGTCTTCTTAAAACTTTGTAAAACGTGGCCAGATGCAGGCACTGCGTAATCAGACGTAATCGTTTCTTCTTGCTTTTTATTATCGAGAGGGAGAATTGACAAAGGCTTTCCAAAGGCCTTTTCATACCAAGAGGAAACGGCTGCAAACTGAAATTCCTTTTCCATATAACCATTTACAAAGTGACGCGCCTCCGTAAAATGCGGAGACGGATTTTTGAACAAAATCGCTACAACTAATACAAGACAAGCTGAAGCCAAAAACTTAAACAAAAAGATTTCTTTTCGAAATAACGGGTGTCCCTTTTCTTTCGTAGGGGTATACTCATACATTGTGACATCGTCTACTGAATACTGCTCCTCTTGAACTGGGAAGACCACTGGTTTAGTCGGTTTTTCACTTCCGCTTGGCTGCTTCTTTCTTTCTGCAATACGTCGCTTAACTTCATTAACACGTCGATTCATACGCCACCATTCCCCTTACAAGCTTGTTTCTAACAATGTATGACTTGTCCTCGGGACTTATGACTAAACAACTTTTTTTGAACATGATCCACAAAAAAAAGGATAACCACACCGATGCGCCGGTTTGGTTATCCTGACATAAAGAGAAAAATAATTCGTTTATCGAACGCCGAAAAATTGTTTAATGCGAGCAAAAAGCCCTTTTTGCTCTTCGTCTAGAGACTGTAATGGAACAGATTCTCCTAAAATACGACGAGCAATGTTTCGATATGCAATTGATGCTTTACTTGAAGGATCTAAAGCAATTGGTTCACCGCTATTAGAAGCCTTAATAACGTTATCATCATCCGCTACGATTCCAATCAAGTCAATCGCTAAAAGCTGAACGATTTCATCCACATTTAACATATCCCCATTTTGCACTAAATGATTACGAATACGGTTAATAATGAGTTTAGGAGGTTCAATCCCCTCTTCTTGCTCTAATAAGCCGATAATTCGGTCTGCATCACGCACTGCGGAAACCTCAGGAGTCGTGACAACTAGCGCTCGATCAGCACCAGCTACAGCATTTTTGTACCCTTGTTCGATACCGGCAGGACAATCAATTAGTATGTAATCAAATTCCTGTTTCAGTTCAGTCACAAGCTCTCTCATTTGCTCAGGAGTTACAGCTGTCTTATCACTTGTTTGTGCAGCAGGGAGTAGATATAAGCATTCAAAGCGTTTGTCTTTGATTAAGGCTTTTTGAGGCTTGCAACGACCTTCAACGACGTCTACAAGATCGTAAATGATACGATTTTCTAGTCCCATAACAACATCTAAATTTCTCAAGCCAATATCTGTATCCATCAGACACACTCGCTTGCCAGCTAAAGCTAACGAGGTCCCTAAATTAGCAGATGTCGTGGTTTTCCCAACGCCACCTTTACCAGACGTAATTACAATCGCCTCTCCCACTGTTAACTTCTCCTTTCTAACCTTGTCAAATTAGGTCTGAGATGCATTAAGCTTTGAACACGCTCCACTAAAATCTCATCGCTCTCATTGACATAAGCGCATTCCATCTCTCCACCATCTTCATGTTCTCCGCGATCAGATCCTCTTGAATAGACCTCACTAATGCGAAGCTGTGCAGGCTTCATAAGCGACGCAGCCACTACAGCCTGTCGATTACCATCATAACCAGCATGGGCAATTCCACGCAGTGCACCTACCACAAAAATACTGCCTGCAGCAATAACTGTTCCCCCTGGATTCACATCGCCTAATAGAAGTAAATCACCTTCTACCTGTAGAATTTGTCCAGAGCGTACAATACGGGCTACAGAGATAATCTCATTCTTCTTTTGTTGCTGAATTGCTTCTTCTTTTGTTATGACGTTACATTCAATTTCATCAACAATCAGATATTTTTTCTTCCTGATTAGCGCCTTTATTTGCTCTTCTTGTTCAGAAGTTACGTAACGATTACCTGCATTCACTTTCACATGGACAAGTTGTTGATCGTCTCCGTACTGATTCGTTGATAATTTGAGCTCTAACTCATCTAATAGTTCTTTAAATGAGCAGGTATCACTGAGATGTAACGTTAGCCCCTCTTTAGTCCCTTTTATAGTTACATTTGGCTGTTTCTGCCTATTCACAACGCTCACCTCAACGAAAATATAATTTCGACAGAGACGTACAAAAATCCTCTTTTATTTCTGCGTCAAAATCATTCCATATACTCAATTGAAAGCTTTTGAAAACGCTTTTGCATTGGGAACGCAAAAATGATAATAAAAATGGCATTTAAAATCATTGTTGGATAAAAACGAATGTGTAAAAAGTCCGTCATTCCCATATGCGTCAAATGAACTGTTAAATTAATACTATATACATAGAATTCAAGTAACGCAACAGCTAGTAAGCTAATAAATGATACCACAATAATATTGTTTTGTAATATTTTAAGAAACTTCGTCATGATAAAACAAATCACTGGGAAACCAAACATATACACGCCTAGTACGTCCGTAAATGCAATATCATAAAGCATTCCAAAAATAATCCCATAAATCATACCTTGCTTTAAATTAATATAAGACACCATAAAAACAAGGATGATGAGTAAAAATCTTGGTGATAAAATCCATTCTTGCAACGACGGCAAGACGGCAATAAAGTTCGTAAATAAACTTTCTAAAATAAATACGACGGACACAAGGATAGGAAGAAATAAACGAGTTAAGTTCAATTTCCTCCCTCCTGCCCATCAATGTTTGTTTTGTCATCTGGAATAACGGCGCTTCTCTTTGCCACCATTACATGATCTAGATCATAAAGATCTGTTGAAGGTTTTACATATGCTTTTTGTGTTAGTCCGTACTGATCCGGTTCAAATTTCGTCACTTTCCCTACTAATAAACCGCGTGGGAAAATTCCACCTAAACCAGAAGATATAACTTTTTGACCTACTTTTAGTTTTTCAGTGTTCGGAATACGACGAACGATTAAGTCTTTCGTATCCGGATCATATCCTTCTACAACACCGTACACGTTTTTACCGCCGGCTTGCACGATAACAGAAATACGGTTTACTCGCTCAGATGAGCTCAGCAGTTGAACTGTAGACGTGAAGGCTGAAGCATTTTTCACCTTCCCGATAAGTCCTGCTGATGTAATGACAGCCATGTCTTTTTGAATGCCATTGTTTGTTCCTTTGTCAATTACAATTACATCGTCCCAACGATCTGGGTTACGTGCAATTACGGTAGCTTGTACTGGGTCATAGTCATCGAGTGATGTCTTTTTCTTTAAGATCGTTCGTAATTTTTCGTTTTCATCTTCCAATTTACTTACGTTCGCTTCTAATTGCATGTACTGACTTAAACGACTTTTTAACGTCTCATTTTCTTTGTATGTACCTTTTAAGTCATCAAGATTCTGAAAGAAACCCGCTACAAATTGTGCGGGTTCATGGAATGTAGCCTGTACTAAGCCAACCGTATCTTTCGTAAATTGTTCGGGCCATGTTACATCTTTACGACCACTTAAAGAAAAGCCAATCAATGCCACCAATACAATAATACTTACTAATAGAATAACTAAACGCTTATTTAGAAAAAACTGTGGCATTTCTTACACCTCTTATATTTTATCGGTAGGAGTCTCCAGCACGATTTTTAAATAGATCAATATGTTCAAGAGCTTTACCAGTACCAATGGCAACACAATCTAGTGGATCTTCTGCGATAACGACCGGCATATTTGTTTCTTCACTAATCACCTTGTCCAAGTTGCGAAGCAATGCTCCACCACCTGTTAAAACAATTCCGCGATCCATAATATCTGCAGCAAGTTCAGGAGGAGTTTGTTCTAATGTAGATTTTACTGAGTCCACAATAGCAGATACCGTATCTCTTAAGGCTTCAGCTACTTCTTCAGCAGAAATTTCAATTGTTTTTGGAAGTCCTGTTAGTAAGTCACGACCGCGAATCTCCATGTTTTCAATGCCTTCTGGTGTCCCAGCTGAACCAATTTCTACTTTCAGTGCTTCAGATGTACGCTCACCAATCATTAAATTGTAATTTTTACGAATATACTGAATGATTGCTTCATCCATCTCGTCACCTGCGATACGAATCGATTGACATGTAACGATTCCGCCTAGAGAAATGATTGCAACTTCTGTTGTACCTCCACCGATATCAACAACCATACTACCTGTTGGTTCCCAAACTGGAAGGTTTGCCCCGATCGCAGCAGCAAATGGCTCTTCAATCGTATAAGCATCACGTGCACCAGCTTGTCTTGTTGCATCGATAACCGCACGCTTTTCAACTGCTGTAATTCCTGATGGCACACATACCATTACATAAGGCTTTCCAGCAAACACGCTTTTCGATTTTTGAGCTTGTTTAATATAATATTTCATCATCGTAGCTGTTGTATCGTAATCGGCAATTACTCCGTCTTTCATCGGGCGAAGCGCCACGACGTTTCCAGGTGTACGACCAATCATATTTTTTGCGTCATTACCAACCGCAACGATTTGCTTTGTGTCTGTTTGTAGTGCCACAACTGATGGCTCTCTTACAACAATTCCTTTACCTTTTACATACACGAGTGTATTTGCAGTACCTAAATCTATACCAAGGTCTCTTGTACCAATACCAAACATGTCCGTATCTCCCTTTCTATCCACGAAATGCAAAGATATGACCAAAAGGCGCTAAAAGTGACATCGCCGCTCTTAGAAACCCTTCGCTGCCATCGTCCTGATTTTATTTTTTATTATAATGGGGTTTCAATCATAAGGACGTTTTGCTTTTTCTATTATTTACTTATTTTGCTACTAAAACCCATTATTTTAATTTCAATATCCATCAAAAACTGACAATCTTTATTGTCTCTACTTCTATCAAAGATGTCAACGCCAAATATTGTATGAAATAAAAATGTAATAAAACTCAATATTTTTTAATTTTCTCACAAAAATCAATACCGTTCGAATTATTACGTAAAATGCACGAGTATTATTATAGCGTACATGTCGAAAAATGCCTAGTATTACACATAGCCTTTTTCTTTCAAACTGATGTATTTCCGGTCACCAATTATTAGGTGATCCAACAAATCAATTCCAATTATTCTCCCGCACTCTTTCAAACGCTTCGTTACTTCAATATCTTCTCTGCTCGGAGTAGGATCACCGGAAGGATGGTTATGCACACAAATAATCGAGGCGGCTGATCGCCGGAAGGCTTCTTTAAACACTTCACGTGGATGGACAATAGAGGAATTCAGGCTGCCAATAAAAATGGTCTGCTTATGAAGGACCTGATTTTTCGTATTCAAATATAAACAAACAAAATGCTCCTGTGACAAAACACGAAGCTCTTCCATTAAGTAATTGGCTCCGTCCTCTGGACTTCGAATCACGTATCGATCCTCAGGGCGAAGCTGCCCGATGCGTCTTCCTAATTCAATCGCCGCCATAATATGGACAGCCTTTGCAGTTCCAATTCCTTTAATGTGAGTAATTTCTTCAATGGAGGCGTCTTGAAGGAGTTTAAGGCCATCAAAGTGCTGAAGGATTCGGTTTGATAATTGGAGGACAGATTCTTCCTTCGTTCCTGTGCGAAGAAGTATTCCTAGCAGTTCGTGGTTTGACAGACTTTTCGCCCCGTAAAGCATTAAGCGTTCACGGGGACGTTCATCTTGTGGAAAATCTTTAATTAAGAGCGTTTCCTGACTCATGTACTTCCTCCTTTATTAAAAGGAGAAGCCAATGGATCGCAGTTCGCGAATCGTTCGTGCTAATGGAAGACCCACAACAGAAAAGTAATCTCCGTATATGCCTTTCACAAAAGCTGCGCCTAGTCCTTGAATACCGTAAGAGCCTGCCTTATCCATTGGCTCTCCGCTTTTTACGTAGCGTTCAATTTCCGACTGCGTTAATTCCCAAAACGTCACGTCTGTCCGTTCGTAGAAGTTGACGATGTTTGTTCCGAAGATGATGGCAACCCCTGTCATCACCTGATGGGTTTTTCCTGATAGTGATTGAAGTGTAGAAATCGCATCCTGTTCATCCACAGGTTTTCCGAGAATACGCCCCTCACTAACTACTACCGTGTCTGCTCCTAACACATAGGAAGAAAAGTGGTTCTTTGCCACCTCCTGTGCCTTCTGTAGGGCAAGTGACATCACAATATTCTCTGGAGAGTCCTGCTCATTAAACGTTTCTTCAAGATCGCTTACTTGAATAGAAAAAGGAAGATGTAATTGTTGAAGAAGTTCTTTGCGACGAGGAGAACCTGAGGCAAGTATTAGCTTAGCTGTCATATTTATCACCTTTGTCATTTAGTATAGAAAGAGAGATACAAGCATATTTTAGCAATTATTAGGTCTTTTGGCAATGGTCGTACCTCATACAAAAAACTGCAGAAAAGCCCTGCAGTTTCTTTACGACGTATGATCAGATAGGACGGTCAACAAAAGCTCCTGCGCCTTCGTTGCATCCTCTGCTTTTTTATCTTTACGATAAGAGTCCAACAGCTGGCACACTTCACGAAGCTTTTTCACTTCAGATGTTTCTTTCATGTTCGTCAACTTCTTTTCTGCATCGCTTACAGAGTCAATGTCCTGACCTAATGCTGCCTGCACCGACTGTCCTGCTAGCTGTTCATAAATCGGCGTCACTTTTTGATCAAGGGATTGGATCGTATAGGATTTAGCAAACGAGTCTACGCCATTACCTTTATAAGTTCCCGCAAGAGACTTCGCATCCGATTGATTCATTCCAACGCCGATAAACAATAAATACGTTTCATCCTTTTTCACTACCGAAGCGGCATAGCCTTTTTTCTTTAATTCATCTTGTCCCTCTTTTGCGGCCTTTTCTGTAGAAAAGACACCTGCTTGCACCGTGAACACGTCGAGGTTCGCACTTTGAGCAGCAGGAAGGGGCTTTGTTGTTTCCGTTTTGGTAGGCTGCTGCGCTGTGACAATCGAACTAGAAGGCGTCTCTGCCTCAAGGTTATTGGCTGTTAGCATACGAAGACTAGCCATTCCAAGACCTGTTCCAATGACGGCTGCTAGTATGCCAATCATGAGCGCTTTTTTAAATGGCGTTCCGCCGTACACAGCTTTTTTCTTCGCTAGTTTTACGTTTTTCTTTTTTATATCACGCAAATCTTCTATATAGACGACCTTATCGGCAACATTCGCATCGTGTTCAATGTTCGGTATTCCCCACTCTTCTTCCTCCGTGGTCGCCGCCTGCTCTTGTTCATCATGCTGCATTATTTCCTCGGAAAATGTCTTTTCCTGTCCGTTAATTTTAACGGTGATCCCCTTTGTTTGCTTGTCCATTTGCTCACCATCCTCAATGACCTTATGTGCGGTTCGTTGCGCCTTATCCTACTAGCATTTTATGCCCAGCTTTCTTAAAATAGTCCCACTTTTCGTCCTCTAGTGGATTTATCCTATCACAGAAGACAAAAAAAAGAACAAGACATTTGTCGTCTCGTTCAGAAAGTTTTCGACATATTATTTACTAGGCAATAATTGATCCACTGAAAGGTCTGTAGAAAGAATCCCTTTCCCGTCTGGACCACAAAGTGACTTTGTAGCCCCGTTTAGGCAGACATAGTATTTTATCTTTCCATCTTCAAAGCGTAAGTCCACGAAGGATTTTTGATCATCCTTTTTCGCCGTCCATTCTTCTTTGGTAAAAGGATCGAGGATCGTATCGATGTATCCTCCCTGCAAAAGCTCCTCATATGTCAGCTTTTCTTTTACCGAATCAGTCACGACTTCATAGGATCGTTTGTGAAGGGTAGCTGCTTCTTTCATGGCTACTGCATTCGCTACGAAAGCCTGATCCTTCGACTTTTCAATAATGTTCCCAATGGAAGGGATCGCGATCGCAGCGACAATTCCTAAAATAACGATGACAGCGAGCAATTCCATTAACGTCATGCCTCGCTGCTGTTTAAGTAATCTTCCCATATCATTCTCCACTGTTAATTAGTGAGTTCATGCAACGGATCTTCTTTTTCAGCTGGTGGTGGTGGGTCAATGGTTGGAAGATCCTTCTGCAAGTCAACGAGCGCCGGATAATAAAATACGGTTACACCAAGCTGATACTTCAGAGGATCTACTTTATCCTCTAGCTTCATTACCTCCTGAGAACCGGTGATGGCGATGCTCGTTACTTGCGCGACACGTTGTTCATGTTCAATCGTTTTAATAAATGTTAATAAATCTTCATATCTTTTAGCTTCAACAGAAAGGTTTGCCGTAACGGTTTTCATCCCAGGTGGAACGGGTAAAGCAACAGGCTTTTGCTGTGGTGGCTGATTTTGTTGTGCTGTGTTTGCTTCAGTACTGCTTCCACTATCAGTCGTTTGATTATTCGTCGCTGTATTGTTTGAGTTAGTCGTGGAGTCATTTGAATTTGTTGTTGGATTATTTGTTGATTTATCTGTTACGGTCGTGCCAAGCGGAGTCGTCGTTGTATTAGCTTCGCCTACCGCCACATCTCCGTCATCTGTAAAACTAATGCCTAGTATCACGCTATTTGATATAACCTCTGCCTTTTCAAGTTCAAGCATAAATTGCTCGGTAAAAGGCTTGACCGGAACTACTTTCTGCAGCTCAACAGCGCTTTTTAACATCGTCTCAGAAGAGGTAGATACGGACGTTTGATTGTTTAATGTTTTCGTTGCTTCCTGCTCTGCCGATAACGCATCACCTGCTACATCTACATCTCGTTGCAATGGCACGACATATTGAAAATAAGCAAAGGCGAATAACCCAGCGAAAACAAGAAGGGAGATAACGCTAATGAGCGTATACGTTTTATTCCACCGTACGGTCATGAATCCCCCTCCTTCTCCGCTGCTTTTTTTACTTCGTCTTTATTAATCGTGACCTCATAGGTTGCCTTGTACCTTGGAGCTTGATCTGTATCCGTCGCATTCACGGTATTGTTTTCACCGATTGACTGACTCGTTGAACCATCTAAATATGTTTCAACAATTACACCTGCTTGTACCGTTAAGATACGAGCATCCGTAATAAGCTTTGAGCTTTCAAGCTGACTTAGGTAAAAAGCGGCATCACGATTCGTATCGAACTGAATCGTAAGAGAAACTTTGCCATCACTTGCGTATGTAAACTGCTCTAAGAAACCTCTCTCTGGCAACAGCTTCGCAATTTCTTTTAACACAGGCATCGTCTCCACAGGATACTGCTTGACCCAATCTACCGTTGTTTGCAACTGCTGAACGGATTTATTTTCAGTAGCTACCGTTTCTGGCTTTTGCTTTGTTGCTCGCTCTTCCTGCAGCGCCTCAGTTTGACGATCAAGTTCATTCACTGACTCTTGAAGAGTTGTCTGCTTCCATACTAAAAACGTACTTCCTGCTGCGACAATGACTAGAATAATAGCTAAAACAAGAATAAGCGCCGCATTTTTCGCCTGTTTTTTCGGAAGCAGATTAATTTCAACTAACATCACAGCACCCCCTTAAGCCCTAAACCAAGAGGGACATAATAACGTGGCTGCACATGCGTATCAATTTGGGTTCTGCTAGCACTAAGAGAAAAGGTTTGAACAGGAATTGTTACTCGCTCTTCAAGCTGACTCGCAATTGCTTCTAAGAACGGATGCTCGCCTGTTAGAATGATGTCGTTAACGAGCTTCTCACCGTCTTGATAGGAAAATCGGTAAAAATCTAAAATACGTTTAAATTCTTGATACACATCCTCTAATCCGAATAAATATTGCTCTTTGCCTTCTGAATAGTGAAAATCGGTCTCTTCATCGTTTACGTTAATTGACCAATCGCTTTTCACAAAATCAAGCGGTATGCTACGAACAAATAACGGCTGATGTTTGTGAAAGATGCTTACATTGACGGAAAACAAATCAAACTGTACAAGCATTTGATGCGCATCAGGCTTTACGCGGTCTTCGTAAAAACAAAGGCGATAAAGAGACAGCGCCGCAATATCGGCAGCAAGCGGTTTTAGCTTGGACTTTTCTAAAACCTCCATATATTCCTGAATAAGAAGCTCCGGTGCTGCAAATAAAATGATTTCTGTCTCTTCTTCCGTTTGCCCCTTTATCACAAAATCAAAGGAAGCATTTTCAAACGGCAAATGAATGCTAGAACCCATCTCTAAATATAAATAACTACGAATCTCATCCTCTGCTAGCGCACGCTCTAGCTTTTGAGTTCGCACCACGACAACTGAATTTGGTACGATAAAACGAACCTTTGTCCCCTTTATCCCCCAATCTGAAATGCACTCGTCTAAAATGAGCGAGAGACTTGCAGGGTCAATAATACGACCTTCTTCAACTAGACCTGCGGGTAAATAATGCTCTTTCTTTTTTGATACGACCATCGGATTAGTCTGTTTTAATTCAACATAACGGATTACGTGGTCCTCAATAAGTAGATTTCCAACTTTATTTTTCGCTGACAGTAATGACAAAACCATATCCAACCACCCTGTTAAATGTGTTAAAGTACAAACGACCAATACCAGTTCAATATTCTTGTCCCATAAAAATAAGCAAGCAGCGTTCCCATTACAATAAATGGCCCAAACGGCATCGGCTTTCCTCGTTTTACTTTACCGATGATCATTCCAACACCACCAATAACGGCTCCAAACAGCGTTGCTAGGAAAAAGGAAAGAAGCGTTACCTTCCAGCCAAGTACAATTCCTAGCACTCCGTAAAGCTTAATATCACCGCCGCCCATCCCCCCCCGGCTAACGAGCGCAATGATAAATAAAAGACCGAACCCTACAACTGCTCCTACTACGGAATCCCACCACGGCGTAAGCGGCATCCAAATCCGTTCTGCGACAAACAGAATGAGAAACACAGCAAGCACCTTATCGGGGATAATCATGTAGGCCAAATCGGACACGGTAATAATGATACAAAGTGATACAAGGGTACATGCGACGATTGTTTCTGCACTCCACCCAAATACATGAAAAGACAGGACAAATAATGCTCCTGTCAAAAACTCTACTATAGGATAAATCGGGGATATTTTACTACGACAATTCTTACATTTGCCCCCCTGCATTATGTAAGAAAGGACCGGTACCAGCTCCAAAGCCGTCAGCTCATGCTGACAGCCTGGACAAGCTGAGCGCGGTCGAACAATGGACTTCCCTTCCGGTACCCGGAGACCCACGACGTTATAAAATGAGCCGAGGGTAATTCCGAGTAGGAAGATGTATGTGTTTAGGATTAGCATTATGTTCACCTAGTTAAAAATAATAAGTAATATTCAATATAAAAAAACTAAAAATTTCTATATTATTACTTAGTAGTAGTAGTAGCAGCGACTGTATCACCTGTAATTGTTCTCGGTTTTCCAGTAAAATCTTTATCTGCTTTTATCCCTTTCAAAGTAGCACCAGTAAAAGTAATAACCGCATTACCAATTGTTTTTACACCAGTAAGCTTATAAGTTGCTGCACCATCAGTATCAGTAACAACCTGCACGGAATAGCCTGCATCTAGTGAGACATCATCTACATATTTCTTTAACACAACATCTGTCATTGTACCCGCAGGTGTAGTACCTTCAGGAATTCCATTTGCTGACACGTATGTCTTTGCAGCACTAATAACTTGCATAGCGTCTGACTTTACTGCATCTTCCTTAGACTTCTGAATAATATTCCCAATACTAGGAATTGCAATCGCAGCAATAATCCCCAAAATAACAACAACAGCGAGTAACTCGATTAGCGTTAAACCTTTTTGATTTTTAAGTACTTTTTTAAACACTGTTTTTCTCTCCCCTTAAATAAATTCATAATTTAGTAATTACTTTCTCATTTTACAACATTATCCAAAATAAGAAAATAGTATTATTGAACATGATTATAAATATCGAACATTGGAACCATAATTGAGATTACAATAGTTCCAACGACACTAGCGAGCACTAAAATCATAATGGGCTCAATCAGTGATTTTAAGCGGTCGGTCGCGATCTCGACCTCTGATTCATAGAAGTCTGCTACTTTTGTTAGCATCGCATCGAGAGAACCGGTTTGCTCCCCTATCGCAATCATATGCGACACGAGCGGTGGAATTGCCCAGTGATTTTCCATTGGCATCGTAAGCGGTAGTCCTTCTTCTAGTGAGTCTCGCGATTGCTTTAGCACTCGGGCTAAAATTTCATTTCCGACAATTGTTTCAACGATTGTGAGCGCCCGTAAAATCGGAACCGAGCTACTAAACAAGGAACCGAGCGTTCTCGTCATTCGGGCAATCGCTGCTTTTTGAACGATTGAGCCGAACACAGGCATTTTTAATAAAATAAGATCGAGATAATAGCGCGTTTTTGCATCCTTATAAAGGACAAACAAAAGACCTACAAACAGAAGAATAACGAGTACAATAAGCCACCAAAATTTCTGCATAAACTCACTCGAATTTAAGACGAACACCGTAATTGCTGGAAGCTGAGCACCAAAATCTTTAAACATGTCGACAAACGTTGGAACGACTGCTACTAAGAGGAAAATGACAACCGCAATTGCCACTACTGTAATAACGGCTGGATAAGCGAGTGCGCCTTTGATTTTTTGTCGCGTGCGGTGCTGTTTTTCAAAGTACGTAGCCAGACGATCAAGCGTCTCGTCTAAGTTACCGGCAATTTCCCCGGCACGAACCATGTTGATAAACATAATCGGAAACAAATTTTTGTGTTTAAGCGTTGCTTCAGATAATGGATTTCCGTTTCGAAGATCCTCTTCGATTGATATAAGCGCTCGCTGTAGCGTTTTACTTTGCGTTTGATTTGCGAGAATTCGCGTTGAGTCAACAACCGTAACCCCAGCTTTTAACAGCGTTGCAAACTGGCGCAGGTAAATGACAAAGTCATGTAACTTAACTCGACTTCCAAACGATAGCTCTTTATTTAACAGCGTCTCGGGAATCTCCTGAATTTCTTCTACGCGAATGCCCTTTTGCTTGAGCTTTAGCGTCGCTTCCCTCTTTGACGTGCTAAATAACTTGCCGTTTTTATTCCGCCCACTCTGATCACGACCTAAATATTTATACTGCGGCACTAAGCATCCCTCGCTTGTAGATAAGGTTGAGCAGCAGCTTCGGTTATACGCCCTGCTTTCACGAGATCTTGAATCGATGTCTCTAACGTATGCATTCCCGAAGCACGATTCGTCTGCATCACACTCGGTATTTGATGAACCTTTTCGTTACGAATAAGGTTGGCGATTGCCGAATTATTCACCAAAATCTCCGTTGCACAGACCCGCCCTTTTTTATCAGACGTTGGAAACAGACGTTGTGAAATAATGCCTTCTAGTACTGAGGCGAGCTGAATTCGAATTTGAATCTGCTGATTTGGTGGAAATACGTCAAGCACACGGTTAATTGTTGAAGGTGCACTTGAGGTATGTAGCGTTCCAAGTACTAAGTGACCCGTCTCAGCAGCTGTAATCGCCGTATGAATCGTTTCTAAATCACGAAGCTCTCCGACTAAAATAACGTCAGGATCCTGACGGAGAGAAGCACGAAGGCCGTTTGCAAAGCTTTGTGTGTCAAAACCAATTTCTCGCTGATCAATAATACTCGTTCCGTGTCGATGCAAATACTCAATCGGATCTTCAAGGGTGATGATGTGCCGTTTCATCGTCGTGTTCATGTGATGAATCATAGAAGCAAGGGTGGTTGATTTCCCACTTCCCGTCGGTCCTGTCACAAGAACAAGACCTTGAGGTTTTGCTGCTATTGTTTTTAATATCGGCGGCATTTTTAAATCTTCAAGTGTTGGAACAATAGTTGGAATAATTCGAATCGCTAGCGACTTTGACCCCCGCTGATGATAAGCATTGACACGAAACCTCGAAACGTCTGGAAGACCGTATGAAAAGTCTAGCTCACCTTTATCACAAAATGTATCCCAATGCGTTTCAGGCACGATATCCTTCGTCATTCCTTCCAAGTCTTGAGGCTTTAAAGCTTCCTTTCCGTATCGTTTTAGTTCCCCATTAATTCGCAAAATCGGAGGCACTCCGACGGTTAAATGGAGATCAGATGCTTTATAATTAAACGCCACCCTCATTAGTTCTTGAATTTGTGTATTGATCATTTTCTATCACCCTAGTCAATATTTACGACACGAAGCACTTCTTCTGTCGCTGTTAATCCCTGCTTCACCTTAATTAATCCATCATCGAGTAAGAAAATCATCTTGTTTTTCACGGCAAGCTCTCGTAGCACGCTGCTCGGCTTTTTATCCAAAATCGCTCGCTTCATTTCTTCGTTTAGCACCATAAGCTCATGAACAGCGATACGCCCTTTAAACCCGGTCATATTGCAATTTCCACAGCCTTTTCCTCGAATAAGCTTTTCAATCGTGATGCCACGTCTTGCAAAAATATCTCGTTCACTTTTAGACGGTTCGTATTCTTCCTGGCAGTCACGACATAATCGTCGAACTAGTCGTTGTGCAACGACACCAGCTAAGCTCGTTGCTACCAAGAAGGGCTCTACGCCCATATCCGTTAGGCGCGTTACGGTACCAACCGCATCATTCGTATGAAGCGTACTCAATACTAAATGTCCTGTGAGAGAAGCTCGAACCGCTACGTCCGCTGTTTCCTTGTCACGGATCTCCCCCACCATGATAATGTTGGGATCCTGACGTAAAATCGAGCGAAGTCCTGATGCAAAGGTTAGACCAACATTTGTGTTTACTTGAATTTGATTGATTCCTTCAAGCTGATACTCGACGGGGTCCTCAACGGTAATAATGTTTACTTCTTCATTATTTAAATAATTTAATGCCGCATATAATGTGGAAGATTTACCTGACCCTGTTGGTCCTGTAATGAGGACAATTCCATTTGGTTGTTCGATCAACTTCAAAAAACGCTGAAGATTCAAACGATTGAAGCCGATTTTTTTGACATCGTTTAGCGTACTTCCAAGATCCAAAATACGCATAACAATCTTTTCGCCAAATACGGTTGGTAACACGGAAATGCGTAAATCTATTGGATTAAACTCTCGCGTAATTTTAATGCGTCCATCCTGAGGAATACGGTGCTCAGTAATATCAAGATTCGCCATAATTTTAATCCGCGTTGTTAAAATACTCTGTACTTGCTTTGGTAGCGTGCGTTCCGTCTTTAAAAGTCCATCTACCCGATACCGAACCGTTACTTTCGTTTCTTGTGGATCGATATGGATATCGCTCGCTTTTTGCTGAACGGCGTTTGCAATGAGCTGATTAACTAGGCGAACAATAGGCGCTTCTTCTTCTATTTCTTTTACGACAACTGAATTCGTCTTTTCTTCCTGAAATGAAAACTCTTGAATTTCGTCGTCAACCTCATAATATTTTGTGATGGCGCGAAGAATGTCTTCTTTTGAGGCGATGGCTCGTTCAATTTGAAATCCTGTCGATAGCCTTAAGTCATCAATCGCAAAAAAATCCATCGGATCTGCCATCGCCACAAACAACCGATTCCCTTCTTTCTTTAGCGGAATCAAATAATTACGTTTTGCGAACTCTCTTGAAATTAAACTTGTTAACGTCACGTCAAATGGATAACGATATAAGCTTACGTGCGGAATACCAAGCTGAAATTCTAATACCTCAATTAACTGCTGTTCTGTGATTGCTCCTCTTTCCAAGAGGGCATCACCTAATTTTTGACTTTTTTTGCGATTGGCTAATGCATCATTCAGTTGTTCTTCGGAGATTAGGCCTGACTCAATTAATAAATCTCCAAGTCGTTTCCGTTGCTGCATTTCCATCATCCTTTTTTTATAATCAGCTACTCTTTAGTAGGCATTCAGACAAGCTGATGACGTTTATTTAGATACAGGTTGATCAGATTCTTCTTTTGCTTCAGTTGAATTGGAAGAGTCACTTTCTTTAGACGAAGCATCATCCTTTTTATTATCGGTTGTCTCATCTGCCTTTTCAGTCGGTGTAGTCGTTTCATCCTCACTATCAGTTGTAGAGGTCTGAGGATTTTGCTCCCCTTCTGAAGAAGTATTAGTGTCATCGCTATCGTTCGTCGTTCCATCAGAATTGTCAGCGGAGGAATCGTCCTCTGTTTTCGTATCATTTTCTTCGGAATTTGCTGTTTCATCAATGCTTGGTAAGTTTTCTTCTGGTATTGGGAATCCTCTTAGTTCTACACCATGTACTGGCGGATAAAAGTCTTCACTTAATAAAACCGATTTTATACTCTGCCCCTGCCTCATTACTTCTCGGAACACCTTAACCAACTGACCATTTTCTCCCGATTCAATCATTTGACGCGTCCCTGGAAGCAGAGATGTCGCATATTGGACCACGATTTTTGGCTTAAACTGCTGAGGATCTTTAACAGAGGAAGAATACGTGTATAAGAACGGTTCTCCTTCTAAAGACGCGTGCAACTCATTATTTTTCATTTCAAGATTGATGTCATAAGGCAGGTAGTTCGGGTTAAACACGACTAAATCCAATTTTCCATTTAAAATTCGCGCCTCATACCCAAGCTGTGCCCATTTTGGCAACTCTCTGCTCGTATGTCGTTCAAGAATTTCAAAATCTGTATTTGTAAACACCTCATATAAAACTGATCCAAGCAAGCTCAAAGAATCATCTGAAAAATCGACTAAATCGTTTGCTTTTGCGTTCTCAAGCAACGAAAACTGCGTGTTACCCTTAATCGTAAGCCTTTTCTGTTTCGTTAACCATGTGCTTAAGTCTGCTACCTGTTCGTCACTCAGCTTTAGAGATGCTTGACTGACTGTTTGCTTTTGCAGGAGTTTTTTAGGCACATAGGCCTCTAGGTGTAAAGTACCACCCGAAGAATTCAGCGAAGCGGCCGTGTTGGTAAGATCGCGTCTCAGGTTTTTAACTGATATACGACTTAATTCCTCTGCTCCAACAAGGTTCGTTAAGAATTGATTTAATTTGCTATAGTTTACGTTTACAGCGGCACTGCTTTGAGCTTCATTTTGAGCCTCATCCATCGTTTTCTCCAAATCAAACTCAAATATATCCATTGGCAATGCTTCTTTTTTCTCTTTATAAGAAATAAAAAAAGAAGACGTATTTTGCCAGTTGGCAAGACCTGTTTGAACCGATGATTTTGCTTCAGCCTTCTCCATCCTAGACACGTCTGTTCCTGCTATAGTTGTTCCTGTTGCGTACGAATCCTCTTTCGTAAAAAAGGCTTCGTACGCAAAGACGCTTAAGTGTGAGAAACTAAAAAGATACACAATACATATAATTGAAAACAAAAATACTCGTAAAAATCTTACATCTCTCACCACTTAAAGCCCCCTTATTTATTCAGAAACGTTCATTGATAGTTCTACAAACACACTTTGTCCTTCTTCTTGTGCCTGTTTAATATCTTGTTCTGTTAAAACCGTACCGCTACGGATTAATAAATCTCCGCTATTTCCGTAGATGTTTGTGGTAGCTTTTTTGCCGACAAGAAGTTCAAGCTGTTTTTTACGTAGCGTCTCTCTTTTTTCATTTGGATCTTCTTTTGGTTCTTCTTCAAGCTGAACAGGTTCTTCTACAACTGGCTGAGACTGAGATACAGGTTCTTCTTGGATAATCTCATCGCTATACGTTCCGTCCCCATCGTTTTGCGTTAGCTGTTCCGCCTTTTGTAAAAATGCATCTTTTGCATGCTCATTTACAATAATTAAATCTTTTCCTAACGTAATGACATGATCAATTGAAATAATCACTTCACGGTTTGGAAGCTTGACGAGAAGTCCCATCAAATCACCCGTATCTTCATTTAAGAAATACTCTAATACTTGTCCAAGCATTTCTCCCTTACGTGTCATAACCCGTGCCTCAATTAGCGTAATCTTCTTATTTAACAGCTGATTGGCAATCGGAATTTCATTTAAATCGATGGTAGCGCCTTCATGTTCAACGGTTACAGCATATTCTCCCACACCAATTACTTTTTTGAAGGGAATTGCCTTCACGCTAACCTGCCAGTCTTCTTGCTCAATCGTCAGAAAGTCAATTGAGTTTTTATCTGGGTTAATAATTAAGCTTTTAACCGTCCCAATCTGATTTCCCTCTGAAATACTAATGATTGGCAAATTTGTTACTTCAGTACTTTTCTTCATCTTTTACCACACCCACTTATTTCTTAGTTGTTTGCCTCAATAAATTCTAGTTCCGCTACTAGTACTGGATAAGATTCATATCTCACGCGCAAGTCTGCAAATAGTTGATCAAATACAGTTGTTTGATTCGTATTTTTATAGTGTTCTAGTAACATTTTAGCCACAACATAATACTCATTATTTGGAAGACCGTCATAAAGCGTGCTCTTTAACTGCGACTCATAAGCTGTTTCGTCCAAAACATCTCGTGCAAGCTCTAGGTCTTGAATGAACATATAACTGATACGTTGCTTTAATTTTAAATTTTCCTTTATTTCCTCATTATTGTAAATAGGAATTTCATTATTTTCTGCTGTTTTTTCATCTTGTAATGAAGTTTCCTCCATTAAAATCTCTTCTTTTTCGTCGGAATCTGTTGAAATCATCACTGTTTCTGTAGCTTCATTCGCTTCTGTTTCAGGAACTTCACTAAGCAAATCTACTAAATCGGCTATATCCGTTTCATTAAATACATCGTCTAATTGATGAACATCTGAAGCTTCATCCGTTTGAAGCTCTTCTTCTCCTACTAAAGCCTCTTCTTCACTGTGATCGTTGAAGGCTTCTTCCTCTAGGTCAACAAGAATGTCTTCTAAATTCAGATCCTGCTCCTCTTTCACTACATCTTCTATTGAAACGAGCTCTTCAAAGTGATCATCTTCAATTGCTTCCTCTAAAACTTTCTCTTCGTTATAGTCGATGACAGGAAGTTCCTCAAGCAAAACGTCTGACTCCTCGTCTGTTTGTAAGAACGGGTCGTCCAACAAATTCTCTAGGTCTTGTGATACAGGTAATTCATCAGAGGAAGATGTCTCCGCTTCTTCCTTTGCTACTACAAGTTCCTCAAGGACATCTTCAAGATCTTCAACAACTGTTAGTTCACTTACCTTCTCTTCATCTAAGGACGTAATCTCAAGCTCAGACTCTTCTTCCAATAAGTCGTCTAAATCCATTACTGCTAAAGGCTCATCACGATGCTCGTCTATTGCTTCTTGAACCTCTTCTTCCTCTATCACATTCTCTAAGTCGTCGATCACTGGTAGTTCGTCTGTAAATACTAGGTCAGGAGACTCTTCCTGCAGATCAGACTTTTCTCCTAATAAATCCTCTAGAAGATTTTCTTCCTGCACATCTTCAAACTCGGGAATATCCTCTAATTCAATTAAAAGATCATCATTTACATTTTCTGTATCAAGGTTCTGTTCTACTACTTTTATATTCTCATCTTCTACTTCTGTCATTACTGGTACGATCTTGTCCTCTATGTCTTCATGAAGGAGATTGTCTTCTACGGTCCCTTCATCTGTTATATGATCTAACCAGTTTTCTGAATCCATCTCCCCTTCTTCCTTTTTATCCAGGGAAATACTTGTTTCCTGTGTGGGTTGTGTGCTTTGGTTATCTGTTGGAGTTTCATCAAACTGAGGGTCTACATCAATGTAGTCCAACTCCTGCAAATCATATTCCTCTATATTTTTCGCAGGAGAAACGTTTTGATGTTCTGCTGCATATTGAAGATCAATGGTGTCATCTTCGATTAAATAATCATCTGAATCCACGTGGGCTTGTTTCGATGGTTGCGAAGCAATGGCTGTTTCTGCTTTAAATAAATTTAAACCAGTTGCAGCTTCTAATTGTTCGTCTTCGTTTGTCACTAATAAAAGGTCATTTTTCTTAGCAAGAAAATATGCCAAAAGACCTCCTAATAAGATGAAACAGAGTGTTGCCTGCCAAAGAGGCATCACCTGCTGAGCAACTGCGCTAACCCCTACGACTAATAATGAAAGGGCCACTACAATTAGTTTGCCGATAAGCGTTATATTCTTAGGAACAAAATAAAGTACCGGAATGATTAAAAGAGCGCCGATCAAAGATGCTAAAAATATGAGCATTTTTCCACCACTTCCTATTTAAACAATAATTTACAAAAAATCACTAAATCATTTCTGTCTTATTGTATAATAATCTTAGCAAATTTGAAAGAAGGGAACGGCATGAAACGTTATAAAAAATTGCAAAATCAGCAAGGAATGACAATTATCGAGCTTCTCGTTTCACTCGTCATTTTAACGCTTTTATTCACTGGTGCTATGCAATTCTTCCCGCAGTCATTTTCATACACACGAGATAATCAGTCGAAGACCATCGGCATTAATGTTGCAAGAAATACCTTACACTACATGCAAGGACAGAGCTTTTTAAAAATTAAGAAAGAAATAAAGGATTCAAAAAAGGTTTTATCATTATACATTTGTGAACGGAAAGAAAATAATGAGGCGGTTAAATTCTACTCCTATCAAGATAATAACCTACCCATTCCTACAGACTGCAAAAATATTGAAGTAAATAGCCTTAGTTATAAAGTCACGATGGAAGAAAATAATGATAAAGGTACAGATACCTATAAATCTTCTATTATTCCTATTACGATCACTGTAAAATGGAAAGGAAAAAATGCAGATTTAAGTACTAGTGTTAAAGGAGATATTGTCAGTGAAGATCTTCGCGAAACGAATTAAGAATAATAAAGGAATGACACTTGTTGAATTGTTGGCTACGTTTACCATTGCAAGCATTGTGTTAGCCATTGTATATGCCGTATTTATTAATGGTCTCAAAACGTCTAATAAAGTAGAAGCAAAAAATGCGCTCCGTGATGACGGAGACTATGTAGTTTCCACCATTATGAATGAACTTCAAGGAATTTCTGCTGATAGTATAAATTATTGCACACCTAGTACAGGAAACCTTCAGTGTATCAAGTTGATTGATAACAAAAGTATGCATGTGTCTCAAAACGGTAATACTCCAAGCGATTTTTATAACGTCGAGAAAACGCAAAAAAATACGGCCAATGAAGCGGTTAATGAAGTGACCATTGAGTACGGTCTAAAAGATAAAACAAATACGACAAGTACACAGCCCCCCACTCCAGATAATAGAATGTATACCTTCTTTATTAATGGAAAATCCATTGATATTGATAACAACTTAAAACACTCTACAATTGATTTTAGCTGTTCTTCGAAAGATGACAATGATCAATGCACAAGTGCCGTTTTTGATCTTACGCTCTTTGTTTCTACTACATCAAAAGTAGCTAAATTTGACGCCTCTCTTGACAACTATGTTCAAGATAAAAAAGATGGTAAGCAGCCTAAAATTAAAGATAATGAAGATCAAGGATGGGTTGAATTAGAAAGTCAATTTGGATTCTAAGGTGATAAAATGAAAAAACTTTTAACGAATCAACAAGGGTATAATTTAATGGTAGTAATTTTAGTTTCAACTATTTTTTTAGTTGTAGGATTGTCCATTTTAACCATGTCACTACAAGGTTCAATCCGCACTTCTATTCGCGAGACTGACATCAAAGCAACCGCTCAAGCTCGGCAGATAATGGATGAAATTATCGCTGAACTTCAACAAAATGTCTCTATAAATCAATTAGATAGCTCTATCAGTTCTGAGTATAGGTTGGATTTAAAAAAAGTAGATGGAAATCTTGTACCTATATCTTTTGATCCTACTTTAAAGAAAATTATCAAAGACAAAATTTATGGAAAATTTGATGAAAATCATCTTAATGCTGTACAGAATTTAGATATAACGGAGTTAACAACGAAACCTCCCTACAACATTAGGTCAACGGATGCATTTACTAGAGTATATAAAGTTACCCTCATAGTCAAAAATCAAAAAGGTAAAAGTGAAGCTTTAATTAAACGAAAATTAGAAAGAACCGTTATTTTATCTCCTACTCCGAGTTTCTTACAATATGCGGTGGGAGCATTCGATATAAGCGATAACTCTGGACTAATTTTACGTGGATCGCCTAATATTGAAGGGAATGTATTTGCTAATAAATTAACTATTCAGCGTAATGCACGTTATTATGAAAGAAATAATAGTAGTACATTTAAGGAAATTAATACTCCTCTCCCAAGTATCCTAGGAGATATTTATACAACTAACACCAAACTATTGGATCAAATGGTTCCAGAAAACTTCTATGGAAAAAAAGTTCCTTCTTTAAAAAACCACAGTGTTTTTGTAGATATGAACCTAAACCAAACAAGACTAGAACGTACGAGTCAGTTAATTGATAGACAATTTGATGAAAAATCTCCTACGCCAAATCCAAGTCTTGATAGAATTTCGAACTATTTAACTAAACAGTTTGAAAATTTAAAATTTAAATCCATAAAGGATCTACTAGGTAGTTTAAAAGTTCCATTACCTGGATTATCATCAGCAGTTTCTAACCTAGGTAGTATCGTTACCACTAATAGTGATCTTTTGATTAATGATTCTGCAATTGAAATAAATAATATTAGCCCCGTATCATTAAAAAGCTTGCAGGTTAAAGGGAACCTTACTTTGAATAGTAAGGATCCACTTACGATTACCGATAAATTGTTTGTAGATGGCAATATTATTATTAACAATTACAATACACTTAATATTGGTAAGATTATAACGACTGGATCTATTAAAATCATTAATGCTCAGGGGATTTTGACCATAAAGGATCAGATTTTAACAAAACAAGACCTAAGTATTGATGCTTTCCAACCAGTCAATATTCTTTCAGAAAGTATTGTTGGGGGAAATTTAAATTTAAACCCATCAAATACAACCATTTCAGTCCTTGATAATATGATTGTCAATAACAACTTTAATATTACAGGAAATAGTGATAAAAATACGGTAGAAAACGATAATACTATTTTCAACTCAGTTATATATGTAGGAGGAGAAAGTTCAATTACAAACGTTAATATAAAAGGAGCTGACAATAATACGAAGCAACTCGTTTTATTATCAGAAGACAATTTGGAATTGTTTAGGTTGAATGAATTTAATAATCTAGATAATCCAAAAGAACAGTTAGATGCTAGTGGCCGTTTAAAGGATATTTCAGAAGTATCCAACATTACTCCTCTACAAGGATATTTTTATACAGATAAAAATGCTGAACTGTATGGAGTTGGTTCATTTTTTTATATTAACGGAGGTTTATTTGCTCATAATACTTTAACCATAAATGCAATTCGTGGCAGTGTGCAAAGTGAAGATACGCTAACTAAGTTTTCAAATACTCCCACTACTCAGCCTCAGGAACAAAACCAGAAATATTCTCGTTTTAACGTAAAATATGATAAGTCTGTCCTATTAAATCGAATTGATGCACTTCCTATTGTAAATTCGTTACAAGTTATTCCAGACGACACTACAATAAAATAAGGAGCGGCTCTCAGCCGCTCCTCATTTATTTACCACTTGCCAGACTCACTATTAGAATTCTTAGGTTTATTTACAAAAATAACGGTGCTATCCTCAATCGTAGAACCATTTTTCTTCTTTTCTTTTGCTACAGCCTTTACGCTAGAATAACCTCTAAGCTTACCTTCAATAATCCATTCATTATTTTCTTTGTATATTTCTAAATAATTAGGCATTGAAGCTAATAATTGCGAAATGTCTTTGTTTTCTGCATTAATAGGATTAAATTCTAGCATCTCACTTAACTTCAGTTTATCTCCCTCACTAATAGAATAGGAATCTTGTTTAAATTTAATACTTTCTAAAGGATATCCCGCAACGATTACTTTTGCGTAGGCTACAATGTCACTTCCATCTGTTGCAACAACCTTTACCATGGCTTCACCTGGCCTCAATGCTTCCAGAAGACCTGTTTGATCAATTTTAGCTACAGGATTTGATAAATCAGTGTTTTCAACACTCCATACAACATTTTGATTTGATGCATCACTTGGAAGGACCTCTGCTACAAGCTTCTTTTTCTCCGCTGGGTTCAATTGTACTGGGTTTGGATCAATTTTAATGCTTGTAACAGGCTTAAATATTTTTATCTGTTTTGATATAACTACGTCGTCTTTTGCAAAACCACCAATTGCACGAACGGAGATAACAAACGTTCCTGTCTGTGAAATAGTGATAGTATCACTCGGAGTAAAATTCGTCCAATTTGTTTTGACTTCTCCACCACTGTCTTTAATTTGATATTGATATAGAACATTTGATCCAGTAACAAGCTGCGACAATTTAAACTGAGCTTGGTTCTTATAGCCATCCTGTAACAATATTCCTGTCACTTCAAAGTCAGGAGCAGAATAGATGTATCCCTTTTTATTATTTGAGTAAGTAACCTCTACAATTCTATTATTACTTTCTGGTTGAAAAACCATAGATTTAACTGGAGCATTTTGTAGCACTGAATCTATGGTTAAGATTACATCATTTACAAAGGATCCTTTTGCTACTTTAGTTATCCTACCAAATTTATTTCCTTCGTAGGTAATTGAATCATCTTGTAATTGTACAACCATATTAATTTCTTGGGAAGGTGCATTAATAGCTATCGATTTATCGCCAAAGGTACTATCTGTATACTTCCCAACTGGGTTTGGGAGCGATTGCTTCATAGCCCAATCAGCCTGTAATTCTAGAGATACGTTTACATTTTTTGGTGTGAATTTTTTATCTTTATAGTCAATATTTTCTAAACTCATTTCTACTTTGTTAGTATCACCTTCATTAATTACCTTAATACCTTTGCCGTCTGCGTTTAATACACTAATACCTTTAGGCAATGTCTGGATAATTTTAATGTTTGATAGTGTACCTGTATCTTTAGTTTCTAAATACTCACTTAGGGCTTCTAAGGAATAGTCTACATGAAATTTATTGCTATCAGAATTTATATCCCCTTGTTTAACAAGTTTCCCAACGTCTTCACGATAACTCATATTTCCCTTTAATACTGGAGCTGTCTTCTTTTTAACAATTACTTCTACATCAGGATGATTTATAGGACCTATATTTACATCATCTATATTCTTGTAAGTCATTTGGATGTTTTTAAAGACATAAGTTCCTTCTTTACTGTATTCTAACTTTAAAGAGCTTGTAATCGGTGAAGGCGCCTCTTGACCTACGGTGTATAGAATATTTTTCACATTAATAACAGCCATATTTTTATCTTTGTCTACTGTTACATTAGAACTTGGTATAACTGTTACATTAGGTAAGAGCGGAACTCTTATTTGCACTTCTGATATTGAAAGCTCGTTCATTTCCTCGAAGATATCTCTTAAAATAGAATTAATATTTTCTATTGTTCCTTGACTAGCATTTAAACCTGTCTTTTGGGATAAAGACTCTAAGTAGTTTATATCCAGATCTTGTGGTCCTCCAAACCCAATAGAATATAATTTCATTTTTGCATCCGCTAGGTTGTCAACTTTAGTGTTAATTGCTTCACGAATATGAGAATAACCATCATAATCATATGTGATCTTCTTAGTTCCTGAGTAGTAGTAGGAATAGTTCTTTCCAGGGTTATTGTCATAATACATAGTGACCGTTCTGCCGTTAACTATTTTATTCTCCGAATAGTTAGTAGGAAAACCATCTGTGAGAAAAACAATATACTTTTTCCTTGTTGATCCCTTTAAAGTATCGTAAGCTTTTTGGAGAGCTGAAGCATAATCAGTACCGCCTCCCGATTGAAGTTGGTAAAGGGTATTAATATTGGTTTTTAAATCTATAGGATTGCCCACGGCACTGTCGAAAGGAATCAGCTTAATATTATCATTTGGGTTATTCCCTAATTTCTTTAGTGCTTCTGTTACAGCAGTTTTTGCACTTTCTAATTTACTAACTTGTGCAAAATCTTGAAATATACTGGAATCAGTTGTATTAATATTTAATGAGTATCTAGATAGGTATTTTTGAAAAGCTTCTTTAGTAGTAGTGTTTTGGTTTAAATATTGTGCAACCTTATCGTTTGTAAGATTAGTCCAACAACCAAGCCGACCACATTCTCTGACTATAGACATCTTCTTAACAAAGTCGTCCCAAACTCTTGAGTCTACAATATTGGCCATTGATCCTGATTTATCAAATACAAAAGCCACATCTACTGGGGATCGATTTTGTGCACTTAAAACCCCTTTTGGGCTTACTTTAATATTCACTTCTCCCTCTGCTTTTCCAGTTTCCAGACTGAGCATAAGTTCATTTTGCACTGCTCCTACGTTATAATCTAAAGATGGATCATTTGTAGCTGCATGCACGGAGGATAATGGCACTGATACAAACAGGGCACATAAACAGAGGGCTACAAGACTTAAGTACCTTTTTATGACCATATAGTGAGACCCCACTTCTTAATTTTTGTATTATAATATTCTTATTGATATAAAAATTACCATTTTAATAAGCATATTATACCATCTGTTGTTATAATTGGAATATCATTTATCTTTTAGGGGTGAAATTTTTTGAAATTATTTTCGGTCTTTTTTATCACTAGTTTGCTGCTATTAGCTGGGTGCCAAAAACACGAAGAAAAAACTTCTGGACATAAACTATCCGCTCAGGAGATTGCCATTCAAAAAAAATATACACAATACGAGACAAAGAGCTTGGATAAAGCTCTTAAGAAGCTTTCTTTTAAACCTATTGTTCCAAAAAGCTTACCCGTAGATGCAAAGAAGAAGTCTTACGAAGTATTAAAAGAAAAAAAGGATTCTAAAAAAGAAACGTTTATTTTTAAGTCTTCAAATAGGGATCATGACTTTATTAATATTAGCTATTCAAATTCTGTATCTTCTCCCAATTTTTCCGGAGATAATATTAGTAAAATTACTTTAAAGAATGGTTCTGAAGCTTTCCTTACGCAGGGATTTATGCCAGAGAAGGAAACGATCCCAGTTTTAATTTTAAGTTGGAATAAAGATGGACGTGAATACTTTATCTCATACAACAATACGCAATTTTCCAAAGAAGAAAACGAAAAAGAAATTGTTAAGTTAGCAGAAAAAATTACGATAGAAGATAAATAAAGAGGAGCCTTTAGGACCCCTCTTTATTTATTCTTCAAGGATTTTCTCACTTCCCCAATAAAATACAACGACCCCGTAATAATCAAGATGTCGTTTTCATCTTTCAGTCGTTCTTTACAGCTCGCAATCGCCTGTTTCCAATCCTCATCCATGAATTTGTTTGGAGACGAGGCGTGATCGTAAAGGGTGCTTGCTTTTTCTGCTCGTGGAAAGTCGAAGCTCGTAAAGGTAATGGTATCTGCAACTGCTTCAAGGTTTTGAATCATACCGGTTGCTTCTTTATCACTCAGGCACGTGAAGAGAATATGAATACGCTTCGTTTCATAGTGAAGACGTAGCGTATTCACTAAGCTTTCTACCCCTTCTTCGTTATGAGCGCCATCAATAATAATCGTCGGGTTGGTACTTACTTTTTCAAAACGAGCCATCCACTGTGACTTTTGTAAGCCTTGACGAATATGATCGTCGGTAATGGAAAAGTCACAGTGGTCCTTCATATATAATGCACCTACTGCTGCGAGCGATGCATTTTTCACTTGATGATAGCCTATCATTGAAAGCTGTAGCTTCTCTAACTTGCCAAATGGTGTACGAAGGCTAAATTGTTCGCCGTTCTCTAGTGCTTGATAGTCGTCAAAAGTAAAGTCCTTTTCAAGCCAGTAGTTCGGCGCTTGTTTCGCACTTACTTCTTGCTCAATAACTCTCTTTGCTTCATCCTGCTCTACGGTCGTAATCAGCGGCACTTCATGCTTAATAATTCCTGCTTTTTCACCCGCGATTTGTTCGACCGTGCTACCTAAAATCGCCATATGATCGAACCCAATATTCGTAATCATTGTCAGGATTGGTGAAACAACATTCGTTGAGTCATAGCGCCCACCAAGTCCCGTCTCAAAAATGACTAAATCCAACGGGTGAGTTTTCCCAAAATATAAAAAGGCCATAACGGTAATTACTTCAAATTCAGTTGCAGGGCCTAAATCTTCTCCTTCAAGCTTTTCCACGACAGGCTTGACCTCATTCACGAGCTTCACCATCTCATCGTCGCTAATCGGCTCACCGTTAATACTAATGCGCTCATTAAAGCTTTCAATATAAGGAGATGTAAACGTTCCAACCTCATATCCTGCCGCTTCTACAATATTTCGAAGATACGTAACGGTTGATCCTTTTCCATTCGTCCCTGCAATATGAACAGCCGTAATCGCCTGTTCAGGGTTTCCTAATTCCTTTAGCATCCATCTCATACGGATCAGCCCTGGCTTTACACCAAAGCGTAGACGTCCATGGATCCAGCTTAACGCTTCTTCATATGTACGAATCATTTTTTCACCTCATCACGATATGCGAAAGACGAACCAACATGTGGTTCGCCTTCCTTTTTATTATTACCCTTTAAGTTCATTAATACGAGCTTGAACAGCTTCACGTTTTTCAACGTAATCTGCTTCTTTTTTGCGCTCTTCTTCAATTACTTGTTCAGGTGCTTTGGCAATAAATCCTTGATTGCTTAATTTCTTCTGTACGCGCTCAACTTCTTTTGTAAGCTTATCAAGTTCTTTTTCAAGACGCTTAATTTCTTCATCTAAGTTGATTAATCCTTCAAGTGGAAGAATTAACTCCGCTCCTGTTACGATGGATGTCATCGCTTTTTCAGGAATCGTTACGCTTGTTGAAATTTCAAGCTCGCTTGGATTACAGAAACGTACGATATACGCCTCGTTTTTCGCTAGCTTCGCTTCAATATCCGCATCTTTCGCTTTAATATAAAGCTTAATTTGCTTGCTCATTGGCGTATTTACTTCCGCACGGATGTTACGAACAGAGCGAATGATGTCTACAAGCAAACGCATTTCTTCAGCCGCTGTATCATCCGTAAATTCAGTGCGAACTTCTGGCCACTTCGCTGCAGCGATTGATTCGCCTTCATGCGGCAAGTTCTGCCAAATTTCCTCGGTAATAAACGGCATGAACGGATGTAAAAGTCGCATTGTGTTGTCTAATACGTAAGCAAGTACGGAGCGAGTTGTTTTCTTCGCTGCTTCGTCCTCACCGTATAATGGCAGCTTCGCCATTTCAATGTACCAGTCACAGAAGTCATCCCAGATGAAGTTATAAAGAACACGACCTACTTCACCGAACTCATATTTATCTGCAAGCTTCGTTACGTTTTCAATCGTTTCATTTAAACGAGTTAAAATCCATTTGTCTGCTACTGATTTTTCACCGCTTAAGTCGATTTCTTCAAACGTTAAGCCGTCCATGTTCATTAGCGCAAAACGTGAAGCATTCCAGATCTTGTTAGCAAAGTTCCATGTTGCTTCTACTTTTTCTGTGCTGTAGCGTAAATCTTGACCTGGTGAACTTCCCGTTGATAAGAAGAAACGAAGGGAATCGGCACCGTATTGATCGATCACTTCCATCGGATCAACACCGTTTCCTAATGATTTACTCATCTTACGGCCTTCAGAATCACGAACAAGACCGTGAATGAGTACATCTTTGAACGGACGTTGCTCTGTGAACTCAATACCTTGGAAAATCATGCGAGATACCCAGAAGAAGATAATGTCGTAACCTGTTACAAGAGCCGCTGTTGGGTAGAAACGCTGGTAGTCAAGAGAAGCCGTTTCAGGCCAGCCTAATGTAGAGAACGGCCATAGCGCTGAGCTGAACCATGTATCAAGTACGTCTGTATCTTGTTCCCAGTTTTCAACGTCTGCTGGCGGTTCGTGGTCTACGTGAACTTCACCTGTTTCTTTGTGGTACCAAGCTGGAATACGATGACCCCACCAAAGCTGACGAGAAATACACCAGTCGCGGATATTTTCCATCCAGCGTAGGTATGTTTTTTCGAAACGATCCGGTACAAACGTTACTTTTTCGTCTTCTTTTTCTTGAAGCTTGATTGCTTCGTCTGCTAGTGGCTGCATTTTTACGAACCATTGTGTAGAAAGATATGGCTCAACAACAGCCCCACTGCGCTCACTGTGACCAACAGAGTGCATGTGTTCTTCGATCTTGAACAATACGCCTGCTTCTTGCATATCTTTTACAAGTTGCTTACGGCACTCGAAGCGATCCATTCCTTCATACTTACCAGCTTTTTCGTTCATCGTTCCGTCTGGATTCATAACTAGGATACGCTCTAGATCGTGGCGATTCCCAACTTCAAAATCGTTCGGGTCATGTGCTGGCGTAATTTTAACCGCACCAGAACCAAATTCCATATCTACGTAGTCATCACCAACGATTGGGATTTCACGGTTTACGATTGGTAGCATCACCTTTTTACCGATTAAATGCTTATAGCGCTCATCTTCAGGGTGAACGGCTACTGCTGTATCGCCAAGCATTGTTTCTGGACGCGTTGTCGCAATTTCAATATGTCCGCTTCCATCTGTAAGCGGATAGCGCATATGATAAAATGCACCTTGAACATCTTGGTGAATAACTTCGATATCAGAAAGAGCTGTTTTTGTAGCGGGGTCCCAGTTGATGATATACTCACCGCGGTAAATAAGACCTTTTTTGTATAGTGAAACGAATACTTCATTAACCGCTTTTGACAATCCTTCATCAAGCGTGAAGCGCTCGCGTGAATAGTCTAGTCCTAGACCAAGCTTTGCCCACTGCTGACGAATGTGCTCAGCGTACTCTTCTTTCCACTTCCACGTTTCTTCAACGAATTTTTCACGTCCAAGATCATAGCGTGACTTCCCTTCACTGCGAAGCTTTTGCTCTACCTTCGCTTGTGTCGCGATCCCCGCATGGTCCATACCAGGTAACCAAAGTACATCGTATCCTTGCATACGCTTCATACGTGTTAAAATATCTTGTAGCGTTGTATCCCATGCGTGACCTAAATGCAGCTTACCTGTTACGTTTGGTGGTGGAATAACGATTGTATATGGTTCCTTTTCAGGGTCGTTTGTTGCTTCAAAAAATTTGCCGTCTAACCAATATTGATAGCGGTTAGCTTCAATAGCTTTCGGATCGTATTTCGTTGAAAGATTGATCTCTTGTTCAGCCATTTTGTTCCCTCCTAAATTGTTTTGGAAAATAAAAAAACCCCTCTCATCAAAAGGACGAAAGGAGTGAGTTCGCGGTACCACCTTTTTTTATAGACACTAAAATGAAATACACGTGTCGTGTCTATACACTTGATTCGATAACGGTTCGACCGGCTTTCCCTACTAAATCGTTCAAGAAAGCTACTCATGGGCGACCTTCTGGCGCTACCTTCCTAAGAAATCTTTCAGCAGTTGATTTCTCTCTCTAAAGGGGTAGAATACCGTACTCTTCCCAATCGTGGTATTTTCCTATGTAAGTATACTACATATAGTATATGAAAAATCTATAAGTCGTCAATAAGCTTAACCATTTTTTTAGTATGCTATTCACTTTGTCTCTTTATGTGCTCGTTAGTTCTCTGTGATGAACCATTTTCTCTTCCCAACATATAGTGGTATAGGCAAATACACAGGATAAAGGAGCAGGTTCCATGAAACGAAAGTTTAACTTTAATTCCATGCAAGCACAGAAATGGTTAAAAACGATCGGAGCAGGGTGCGCTCAGTTTATTATTCCATTGACCATTTTTCAAGCAGTACGCACCCTGTTCTTCCCATCGATTTTAGATGTGTTTCTCCTCATTCTCTTCGTGCTGCTTTCACTCGCTATTTATTTAGAATGGATTTAACTTTGTGACTGAGCTGCTGCTTCTTCAGCCAGCTTTTTTTGTTGTTCTGCACCCACAATTTGAATGTTCAGCTGCTCAATATTTTTCAGCTGCCAAAACGCGTATAGAATACTGCGTACGTGTCCGACTTCATCACGCTCGCTTCTTCTCGTATTGTAGTTTGAAATAGCTCGGTACACGCTCTCTGGAAAAGCTAAATAGCTGTGTAAAAGGAGCATTTCATCACCTGTTAGCTTAAAATGCTGCTGATAAGTTGTAAACCAATCATAGCTTTCCATACTCGGAATTGGATACGTTCGATTTGACCTTGTATAAAAGGACACCAAATCGTAAATCGGTGAAGCGGCTTTTGATTTTTCAAGGTTAATAAAATAGCCGTTTCCGTTGTTGTCATACACAAAATGCTTAGGTGATAGTTTCCCGTGGATGGTTACTAGACGCATTTTCTCTTTTTCTTTCACTTGCTCATACCAATCGTCAAGCTTGCCACGACCGAAATCAATTGCTTTTACGGCATCTTGGTAAAACGTACAAAAGCTGAGCTCAAACGGTGACATATAAATTCTCTTCTCGCATTCCCCAATGAAATTCTCAAGCTCCTCTTTGCGCTGATCCCAAGCAGTCGTGAGCTGGTCGTAATGCTTTTTGATGTCATCTTCTGTCACCTTTACTTCATGAGAAGATAGGGCATGCATATTCGCAAGTTCTTGAAACAGCTTATGATAACGAATATCTCGTTCTTCTTTTTGATCGTTCACAAGCCACGGCATCAGATAAAAGGTTTGTGAACCATTTTGAACCGTATATTGACCGTCAACTGTTCGATAAACAGGAACCATTTGCATAAATCCCTTTTGATAAAGACGCTGAATGCTTTGAATGAACGAAAGACTGCGCAATGTCGGATCATCTAGTTCCTTTAGTGCGTACACTCCTCGATCAGTATAAATCTTTTTTACTTTCCCGTAATCCTCAATAAAATTGACCTGCAGCTGATACGCTTGTAAAAGCGGCCCGTAGTCAATTTGCGGTGGTTGATTTATCATAGAGGGCTCACTCCTAAACGAAAAGAAAACAGCTGATAGACAAGCTTCAACTGTTTTCTTCGACTTTTTTATTGTTTATAAGTAGGAATGTTAATAAGTTGGCCTTCCTTTAGTCGCTCATCTTCTTCGATGCTGTTCACGCGTAAAATTTGCTGCACGTTTAGGCTGTAACGATGAGCAATTTGCTCGAGTGATTCACCTTCCTGAACGATGCACACTCTTAAGCGAGTAAAGTCCTCTTCTGCATTTTTTGAAAACAGCTTTGTAAGGTATAGCGCATTTTCCTTCCTTTTTTCGCCGCTTTCCTGCTTTTCCTGACGAATATCAATCACCATTTGTTCTGCTGGTTCGCTCTTTTTATTTGTCTCTTCAAACTCAGCTACATACGGTTTGTAAGCAGTGTGTCGAATGACTTCCTCGACTGGCTCAGGTTCGGAATAGACGACTGGTTCTTCCTCCTGCCACTCTGCTGTTTCTGTTTCTCTTTCTCTTTCCTCTTCTTGTTCTACAGTTCTCGCATAAGCAACAGGCTCTTCCTCGAACGTTTTTTTCACTTCCACTGTGAAAGGTTCATTAAACTCATCGTCCGCTTCAAACGTTGGCTCTGGTGTGAGCGGACGTTGACTGAATGAAGCAAAGTAATCTTTTACCTCTTCATACTCAACTTCCTGCTCTTGCTCCTGATCCGCTTCGGCTGTTGATGAACGATATAAAGAGTCAAATTCTTCTTCGGTCACTTCTACATGCTGATACTCCTCATAAGAAGAAATTGGCTGGTCGCGATCAAATGTAGCTTCTTGAAACTCTTGATACGGCTCTTCTTGTACCTCTTCTTCTTGAAGGATATAATCTGATTCTCTTGCCGTGCTTTGCTGTTCACCGTATAACCCCGCAATCGATAAATCTGCTACCACCTGTAAGCAATCTGCAGAAGGTAAGTCGTAATCAAACGACTCAATCGCAACAAATACTTGATCGACACTTTGGATTCGATTACGTGGAATGGTAATATCAACTGGAAAGTAATACGTAAATTCATTTGTTCCGTCCTCACGAGTATGAACGTCTTCTACCTGTTTTCCATGTGTATATTCACGCAAAGATGCTTCGAAGTCTTCATCATATTTTTCATATTCCCCGGTTAAAGTTAATGCTCCACGGATGGAAACATATTGCTCATATTCATGAATAGCGATTTCTGGATCAAGTGAGACAGACATAAGCTGCGCCACTTCCTGTCCTTTTTGAAACCATACAGATTCTTCAACAGAAAAATGCAAAGACGATTGATTATCTTGTGACAATGTATGCTCCTCCTTTCAAAAACACATCGACAAATAGCGGTGTCATTAAAGATGTATGAAAAAAGAATGGCATTTATTACTTTCTTTTAAAAATAAGAAGGTAAAATAACAAAAGCATCGCAGTCGCTGCGATGCTTTTTTCTTATCCCCGGATAACCGCGAACGCTTTTTCAGCTGCTTGAATGGTTTTTTCAATATCTTCATCACTATGTGAAGTAGATAAGAATAATCCTTCAAACTGAGATGGTGGCAAGAACACGCCGTTATGAGCCATTTCACGATAGTACGTCGCAAAATACTCAAGGTTTGACGTTTTCGCTTTTTCGTAGTTCACTACGTCTTCATTTGTGAAGAAGAAGCCAATCATTGAACCCGCGCGATTAATCGTATGCGGAATGTCATATTTTTCAGCCGCTGCTTTGAAGCCTTCTTCTAAACGATCTGCTTTACGTCCGAACTCTTCATATGATTGAGGTGTAAGCTGACTTAACGTTTCGTACCCCGCTGTCATTGCTAACGGATTTCCTGAAAGAGTTCCAGCTTGGTAAATCGGCCCGCTTGGCGCGATTTGCTGCATGATTTCTGCTTTTCCGCCGTAAGCTCCTACCGGTAGACCTCCACCGATTACTTTTCCAAGACATGTTAAGTCTGGTGTCACACCGAAATAACCCTGTGCACATGTATAATCAACACGGAATCCAGTCATCACCTCATCAAAAATAAGTAATGATTGATAATTAGTTGTAATTTCACGAAGTCCTTCTAGGAAACCAGGCTGTGGCGGAACAACGCCCATGTTTCCAGCAACAGGCTCAACAATTACTCCTGCAATATCAGTACCAAACTGTTCGAATGCGTATTGAACGCTTTCTAAATCATTGTACGGAACGGTAATAGTGTTGCTTGCAATTCCTTCTGGAACACCAGGGCTATCTGGAAGTCCTAAAGTTGCTACTCCTGAACCGGCTTTAATTAATAACGAATCACCGTGACCATGATAGCACCCTTCAAATTTTAAAATCTTGTTGCGGCCTGTATATCCGCGCGCAAGACGTAGAGCGCTCATTGTCGCTTCTGTTCCTGAGTTTACCATACGTACTACTTCAATAGACGGAACGCGTTCAATAACGAGCTTTGCGAGTTTATTTTCGATTAAAGTCGGTGCACCAAAGCTTGTCCCAAGCTCTGTTACCTTTTTCAATGACTCTACAACACGATCATTAGCATGACCATGAATTAACGGTCCCCATGAAAGAACATAGTCGATGTATTCATTTCCATCGATATCATAGATTTTAGAACCTTTCCCGCGCTCCATAAAGATTGGATCAATATCCACTGACTTAAAGGCACGAACAGGGCTATTTACTCCACCTGGCATTAATTGCTGTGCTTCTAGAAAAGCTGCTTTTGATTTTTCGTAGCTTGGCATTGTCATGCTCCTTCCAAATTCGCTTTTTTCTACTTATTAGTTTATCGTTGTTTCCATTACTTCCACAAGTTTCAAGAGATACTTTGCGCTTAAAACGCTGACTTAAGCAGATCGTGCTGCTTTTAGTACGATCTGCTTAAGCCTAGAAAGCTAGAGAGTACCCTACCCTCCAGCTCTCTAAGTTTGTTATCTCGTTAACCAGCGAGCAGCATCTTTCGCATGATACGTAATGATAATATCTGCACCTGCACGCTTCATTCCAGTCAATGTTTCAAGAACGATTTGTTCCTCGTTAATCCAGCCTCTTTCAGCTGCCGCTTTAATCATAGAATACTCACCGCTTACGTTATAAGCAACAACCGGCAAGTTAAAGTTGTTTTTCACGTCGCGCATAATATCTAAATAAGAAAGAGCGGGCTTCACGATTAAGAAGTCTGCACCCTCTTCTACGTCAGATTCTGCTTCGCGTAGAGCTTCTAGACGGTTTGCTGGGTCCATTTGGTATGTTTTACGATCTCCGAATTGTGGCGTAGAATTCGCCGCATCACGGAACGGACCATAATAAGCAGAAGAATATTTCACTGCATAAGACATGATTGGGATATCTTCGTATCCAGCATTGTCTAAGCCCTCACGAATGGCTGCTACGAAACCGTCCATCATGTTTGATGGCGCAATGATATCTGCACCTGCTTTTACTTGGCTAACCGCTGTACGAGCTAATAAGTCAAGTGACGGATCGTTTAGGATTTTTCCATTCTCCACTACGCCACAGTGACCATGATCTGTATACTCACATAGACACGTATCTGCAATAATTAAAAGCTCTGGAAACTTTTCTTTAATAACGCGAATCGCTTCTTGTGTAATTCCATGATCATGATACGCACCGCTACCGACAGCGTCTTTTTCATCGGGAACCCCAAATACCATCACAGATTGAATGCCAAGATCCACAACTTCTTGAATTTCTTCGTGAATACGATCAAGTGAAAATTGGTATACGGCTGGCATAGATGCTACAGCGTTCTTTTTATTTTCTCCTTCTACGACAAACACAGGATACACAAAATCTTCTACGTGTAGATGTGTTTCACGTACCATCGAGCGAAGTGCTGATGAATTACGTAATCGACGATGACGTTTAAACTGTAAGTCTTTCATAAGTATTGCCTCCTCTAAAACGGTTCATTCGAAAGCCGATCCACTAATAGATGAATCATGCCTTCTGTCGTATATTCCTGAGGTGTCAAACACCTCGTAAATCCTACTTTTTTTGCGGTCCTTTCTGTAATAGGACCGATACAAACAATGATACACCTCTTAGATTGTTCCTTCCAATCAACTGCTTGAAGGAGCTCCGTAAAGAAGCGAACGCTTGATGAGCTCGTAAACGTAACGGCATCAATCTCGCCGCTTTTCATCACCGTTACTAGCTCCTCTTTTACTTCTTCATTTGGAACCGTCTCATACACAACAAGGTCACATGTCTCGATTTCATGCTCCTTTAAACCATTTGAAAGAACAGGACGGGACAAATTCCCTCTTACGAGTAAAACCTTATCAGACGTTGTGAGCGTTGATACGAGTTCAGCTAGTAATTTCTCAGCAATAAACTCCGTTGGAACTAACGTAGGTGTAAACCCATACTTCGTAAGTAAGCGCTTTGTTTTTTCTCCAACTACCGCTATTTTTTGGTGCTTTATTGACTCTTTATCAATCTTAAACGTATCCAAAAAATCAAAGAAAAACTTCACGCCGTTTTGACTCGTAAAAACAAGCCACGTATATTGCATCAGATTTTGTAAAACGTTATGTATATGTTCAATATGCTGAACGGGCTTTTGAAGCTTTAGGAGCGGAACCGTAACCGGAACGCCTCCGAGTTCTTCGATGCTTGCCGCCATTTCTTTTGCTTGTCGGGCTCCTCTTGTAATTAAGATCTTTTTAGAGAAAAGAGGAGCATGATTCATCACTTTTCAAGCTCCTCTTTCACACGATCAATTAACTCTTTTCCACCGCTCGCTGCAATGCGCTCTGCAGCCTCGTATCCGAGCTGAATTGGGTCTGTACCAATCAGCTTCTCCTTGTAGATAATCGTCCCATCTGGAGATCCAACAAGTGCCGTAAGTTCAATTTGATCACCCTCTACTACACGAGCATGTCCTGCAATCGGAACCTGACAGCCGCCTTCCATTTTATTTAAAAAGGCACGTTCCGCTTGCACCATACGATTTGTATGCTCATCATTTAACTTCGCAAGCGCCTCTAATACTTCTGTATCGTCATTGCGACATTCAATGCCAAGTGCACCTTGTCCGACAGCTGAGACGCTAACATCTGCTTCTAGATACTCGGTTACAATTTCTCTTGACCAGCCCATACGAGCAAGACCTGCCGCCGCTAAAATAATGGCATCATAGTTCTCATTTTTTAGCTTATCAAGTCGTGTATCAATATTGCCACGAATCCATTTAATCTCTAAATCTGGTCGTTTTGCTAACAGCTGTGCACTTCTGCGCAGACTGCTCGTTCCGACAACTGCGCCTGATGGCAGTTCCTCTAACGTTTGACCCGTTTTCGAAATAAGAACATCTCTATGGTCCTCTCTTACGGGCACACAGCCGATCGTCAAGCCTTCTAAAAGCTCTGCTGGCATGTCTTTCATGCTATGCACGGCTAAATCAATTTCCTTATCAAAAAGCGCTTGTTCGATCTCTTTTACGAATAAGCCCTTTCCTCCTACCTTTGAAAGCGTAACATCTAAAATTTTGTCGCCTTTTGTGACGATCTCTTTAATTTCAAACTCATAAGGAACTCCAAGCTCCTTCAACTGGTTAATCACCCAGTTGGTTTGTGTCAGAGCTAACTTACTTCTGCGTGAGCCTACGATAATTTTACGCATGTTATCCTCCTGATCAAGAATCCCAAAAATGAAAGTTTGACAAACTTCCAAATAAGAAAAAGTTTATTAGTACGAGTAAAAATAGTCCTACATTCCATATAGCAATAGACTTTCCATAAATCTCCTTCTTCACTCTAACATACATGTACACGCTATAGAAAATGAGAACTAAAAAGGACCCAATAACCTTCGTATCGTACCAGTAGAAATCGGGGATTTTAATGTTCGCCCAAATTAGCCCGAGCAGCAGTGACAGTAGTAAAAGTGGTATGCCAATTACGTTAAGTACAAAAGAAAGTGAGTCGAGCTTTGATAAATCTTCTATTCGCAGCAGACGTTTCCCCCACTTTTTCTTTTTCAGCAAATTGTATTGAATTAAGTATAAGCACGACAAAACAAATGAAATGGAAAACGCTCCGTACGATAAAATCGCCATCGTAATGTGAATCACCAAAAGCTCTGAAACAAGCTTCTCTGCTTCAATATTTGACGTTGCTTGAATAGGTGTAAACGTATGCAATGACATAATGAAAAAGCCAATAACATTCGTAAAGAACGCAATAAATTCCACTCTAAACAAGCGATAAATAAGTAATGATAACGAAATAAGTACCCATGAATAAAAATATAATCCTTCGAAAATCGTTAAAATCGGAAATCTTCCTGTTTCAATCATTTTGGCGAGCAAGAAAATCGTTTGCAAAAGCCATACAATAGAAAGTAACCAGAAGGCAGCTGTTCTGACCTTCCGGTTATGAATAAGGAAATCTGTAAAATATAATAAAACGCTGAATGCGTACAGGATAATGATTAGTTCATACACCCTTGTTAAACTAATGTCAATCATAGAACCCCACCTGCTTATGATTGATAAACGGGATCATGAGTGCTCACTGGTTGATATTCAGCTTGAGTTGAGTGATTATCCTGCTCCTGTACCGCTTCTTCAATGTTAAAAATCTTCTTAAATAAATCCAATGACTCTACGGCATTGGGTTCTCCTGCTAGCTCTTTCGCATGAAGAATTGGATCTCGTAGCAACTGATTAATAATGCTCTTTGTATGCTTATTTAATACTTTTTTGTCACGCTCTGATAAGTGAGGAAGCTTCCGTTCAATGCTTTGCATCGTCTCACCTTGAATCGTTAGGGCTTTTTGACGAAGGGCAGAAATAACGGGCACGACACCAAGTGTGTTAAGCCATTGCTTGAATTCAACGATTTCTGCTTCAATCATCAATTCTACTTTTTCCGCCGCCTGCTGACGTTCTTGAAGGTTTGCTTCTACAATTCCTTCTAAATCGTCAATATCGTATAAAAAGACGCTCTCTAATTCATCAATCGCTGGATCAAGATCACGCGGAACCGCAATGTCTACCATAAACATCGGGCGGCCCTTTCGTGCTTTTTCTGCCTCTTTCATGGCTGCTTTTGTTACCATGTAGTCTTTGGCTCCAGTGGAGCTAATTAAGATATCCGCTTCTTCTAATGCTTCTTGTAAATTCTCGATCGGCTTCGCACTTCCTGAGAACTTCGCTGCTAATAGCTGCGCTTTCGCAAACGTACGGTTCACGACCGTAATTTTTTGCGCACCGCCGCCGTATAAATTTTGGGCTGCCAAATCGCCCATTTTACCGGCCCCTAAAATAACGACATGCTTGGACGACAAGTCTCCGAAGATTTTCTTCGCTAGCTCTACTGCTGCATAGCTGACAGAAACGGCATGTGCGCCAATTTCTGTTTCATGATGTCCACGCTTTGCTAATGTGACCGCTTGTTTAAATAGCTGATTAAATACCGTCCCAATCGTTCCATATTCTTGAGCCGTTAAAAAGCTCGAACGCACTTGTCCGAGGATTTGCGTCTCACCTAGAACCATTGAATCTAATCCACAAGCGACACGATATAAATGTTCGATCGCACTATCGTCTTCATAAATCGTTAAAAACGGAGAGAATTCTTCTTTGTCAATATGAAACCAGTCGGCTAAAAATGCCTTTACATAATAACGACCTGTATGAAGCTGGTCGACGACTGCATAAATTTCTGTTCGGTTACACGTTGATACGATAATATTTTCAAGTACACTCTTTTGTGTACGTAACACTCCCATTGCAGACGCTAATTCTGATTCATCAAAGCTTAGCTTCTCACGTATTTCAACAGGGGCGGTACGGTGATTAATACCTACTGCGATAATATGCATGTTTGCATACCCCCTCGTAAAGAACTATAGATTTTTTTCCTTCATCTATTATAACATGTTGAAAGAGCACTTTAATAAAAAAAATGTGAACAGTATATGAAATCCTGTGATAAGATAATTGTTATCTGTCCATTCGTAAAAATAACAGAATCGATCTTATTACTCAAGTTTCCTGTTTGAAGCTTTTGGAGGTACATATGAAAAAACAATCTGTATTTTTTGGCACACTTTTAGTTGGGTTTGGTCTGATTTTCTTCGCTAAAGAGTTTCACCTAGCCATTGGAAATGCACTCAATAGCTGGCCTAGCCTACTCATCATTATTGGGATTGCGCTTTTGGCACAGTCACAAAAAACAAATGACAATACATATACACTGACAGGATCAGTCTTAATTATTCTTGGCGCTCACTTTCACGCCGTGCATTATCTCCCATTTTGGCCGGATCAAAATGCGATGGTTTTACTTATGATTGGTATCGGATTTGTTGCCAGCTACCGACAGATAAAGATTGCCTTGTTCCAAGGAACAGTGCTTATTGTAGTAGCTCTCATCCAAATGTTTTGGGAGAAAATCCTTACATGGTCAGAAGTGTTCAAAACACAATTTACATCTTTCGGGAAATTTTGGCCCCTCCTTTTACTAGTTATTGGTTTGTATTTATTATTTTTCAAAAAGAAGTAAAGTATGTAAAAAAAGGTGGAACAGTTAACTGTTCCACCTTTTTTTACATAGAAATACACTTTTTACATGAAGCTCTCGATTGCTGCCCACGCCTCTTCTTTTCCTAGACCTGTTTCAGATGAGAATAGTACTACTTTATCTCCTTCTTCTACTTGAAGAGCAGAGTAGACGATCTTCATGTGCTTTTGCCATTTCCCTTTTGGAATTTTATCGGCTTTCGTCGCGATCAATATCACGGGAATTTCGTAATGCTTTAGAAAGTCATACATCATAATATCGTCCTTGGACGGCGGATGACGTAGGTCAACAATTTGTACAACAGCTTTTAACGGCTCGCGGTCCGTTAAGTACGTTTCAATCATTTTCCCCCACGCTTCTCGTTCCTTTTTTGACACTTTCGCAAATCCATAACCAGGAACGTCGACAAACATTAATTTTTGATCCAAATCATAAAAATTAAGCGTTTGTGTTTTCCCTGGCTTTGATGAGATACGAGCTAGTCCTTTACGACCAAGCATCTTATTAATAAAAGATGACTTTCCTACATTTGAACGCCCTGCCAAAGCAAACTCCGGAAGTCCACCTTCTGGATATTGCTCTGGGCGCACGGCGCTTATAACAATTTCTGAATGATTAATCTTCATTACTTCTCTCCTACTAGCGCATGCTTTAGTACCTCATCTAAATGAGACACCAGCACAATTTCGATTCGTTCACGAACACTGTCCGGAATATCCTCGATGTCCTTTTCATTATCATACGGAATTAAAATTTTCGTCAACCCCGCACGGTGAGCACTTAGTGATTTTTCTTTTAATCCACCAATTGGCAGCACGCGGCCGCGCAGCGTAATTTCACCAGTCATCCCTACTTCTTTGCGAATCGGTTTGCCTGTTAACGCTGAGATGAGCGCTGTTGCAATGGTAATACCAGCAGATGGACCATCCTTTGGAACGGCTCCTTCTGGTACGTGAATGTGAATATCATATTTTTCGTAGAAATTTTCTTCGATGCCTAATTCTTTCGCCTTAGAACGAACGTAGCTAAACGCGGTTTGAGCGGATTCCTTCATCACATCGCCAAGCTTACCAGTTAAGACAAGCTTGCCTTTTCCTGATGAAAGACTAACTTCAATCGCTAGCGTATCACCACCAGCAGCTGTATAAGCTAAACCAGTCGCAACCCCTACTTGATCTTCAAGTTCAGCTTGACCGTAGCGGAAACGTGGTTTACCTAAAAATTCTTCTAGACTTTTTTCTGTCACGACCACTCGTTTTTTCTCTTCGCTTACAATTAATCTCGCTGCTTTACGGCAGATTGATGCAATTTCGCGCTCAAGGCTACGTACTCCTGCCTCACGCGTATACAGACGAATTAATGCCATCAACGCATCATCACGGATTTGAAGCTGTGATTTTTGTAGACCGTGGTCTGCCAGCTGACGAGGAGCTAAATGACGCTTGGCGATCTCAAGCTTTTCTAACTCCGTATATCCCGCAATATTAATAATTTCCATGCGATCACGTAAAGGACCAGGAATTGTCGCCAGGTTGTTTGCTGTCGCAATAAACATAACGTTCGATAAATCGTATGGCTCTTCAATATAGTGATCACTGAAATTATGGTTTTGTTCTGGATCTAACACTTCAAGTAAAGCAGAAGATGGATCTCCTCTGAAATCATTGGACATTTTATCAATTTCATCCAATAAGAAGACCGGGTTAATCGTCCCTGCTTTTTTCATGCTCTGAATAATTCGGCCTGGCATCGCTCCTACGTATGTACGACGATGACCACGAATTTCAGATTCATCTCGCACACCGCCAAGAGATGCACGTACAAAATTACGATTCATTGAAGTCGCAATGGATCTTGCTAGGGATGTTTTCCCTACTCCTGGAGGCCCTGATAGACACAAAATAGGACCTTTCAGTGATTTCGTTAATTGCTGAACGGCTAAATACTCAAGAACGCGTTCTTTTACTTTTTCAAGGCCATAATGCTCATCGTCTAGTACTTTTTCTGCACGTTTGATATTTAAAATATCTTCCGTTGCTTCTGTCCAAGGGATGGTTACGAGCCAATCAATGTAATTGCGGATAACGGAGCTTTCGGCAGAACTCGCTGGGATTTTTTCATAACGATCAAGTTCACGTAGCGCAACGGCTTTTGCAGACTCTGACATACCCGCTGCTTCAATTTTTTCACGAAGTGTCGCTACTTCTCCCGTTTTTCCTTCTTTATCCCCAAGCTCTTTTTGAATGGCCTTCATTTGCTCACGAAGGTAATACTCTTTTTGAGTACGCTCCATCGATTTTTTTACACGTTGACCAATTTTTTTCTCTAGCTGAAGCACTTCTTTTTCATTTTGAATGAAGGAAATGACTTTATTTAAACGTTCTTTCACATCAAGCGTTTCCAAAATGTCTTGCTTACCAGGAATTTTAAGTGGTAAATGCGATGCGATAATATCAGCTAATCGCCCAGGCTCTTCAATATCGGATACCGTTGAGAAGGTTTCAGCTGACACTTTCTTAGAAATTTTTATGTATTGATCAAAATACTCAAGAAGCGTTCTCATTAAGGCACGATCTTCTAGGTCACCTTTGTACGCTTCGTCATACGTATCAATTTTAACTAAGAAAGAATCATCAACTTCGTCAAAAGACTGAATAAATCCGCGTTGAAGTCCTTCAACCAACACTCTCATTGTTCCATTCGGCAACTTAAGCATTTGCTTAATTTTTGCCAATGTCCCCATTTCAAACAAATCATTTTGGGAAGGGTCATCAATTCCCATATCTTTTTGCGCTACTAAAAAAATTAAATTATCGTCCACCATGGCTTTTTCAAGCGCTTGGACCGATTTATCACGACCTACATCTAAATGCAGGACCATTGTTGGATAAACTAATAAACCTCGCAGTGGCAGGAGGGGAACCAGCATTTCTTCACCGTTTGCCATCAAATGAACACCTCCAGATGTTTGATGAATGATTATGTATCATGTGAAATCTTTTACCAATTCTATCTTATTTGTATACACATGTCTAATCATAGTAATTACTTATTTTATCATACTTTAATTCGCAATTCTGCTTTTTGATTCGTGGAAATGTGCAAGATGAGCATTTCATAAAAAGGAGTCCTTTTCTAATCTATTCCTCTTTTATCGTAAAATTCTCATATGCCCTATTCTTATAGTGCGCTTTGTTTTCTTTTTTAACAATACTCGTACGTAAAAAATCTTTTTCTTTGGTACTTATGATCGATCTTCTTTCAAATAAAAAAGCAAAGCAGTTCTTCTATTCAGACAGAACCGCTTCACTTTCATCATTTTACTATGTTTACATGGATTCGGTTTTTGGAAATCCTTTTTGTTCTTTAAATTGTACCAGATGATCGTCCAGTTGCTGAAACGCAACCGCAAACACCTCATCCAAATGCTTTACAGGTGTCACCTCAATGTTTTTCAGCTCATTGACCATGCTGTTCATGTTCTCATGTGGAATAATCACATTTTGAACGCCTGCTTGCCTTGCTGCTTTGATTTTTGGAATGACGCCACCAATTGGTTTTACTTTTCCATGAAGGCTAATTTCTCCCGTCATGGCAACCGTATTTTTGATCGGAATTTCATAAATAGCCGAATAAATTCCTGTTGCCATCGCAATGCCAGCTGACGGTCCGTCGATCGGCACGCCGCCTGGGAAATTGACGTGAATGTCATATTCATCAGCCGGAACGTTCATCGATCGTAAAACCGTCACTACATTTTCAATCGAGCTTTTTGCCATACTTTTTCTTCGTACTGATTTACCTTGACCACCAATACTTTCTTCTTCTACGATTCCAGTAATGTTGATCGTCCCTTTTTCTTTTACCTTCATGGCCGTTACTTCAATTTCTAATAGAGACCCTGAATTAGGTCCATGAACAGCTAAACCATTCACAACGCCGATTTGCTCTTTATCATGGATTTTCGGATCATGACGAGGGCTTAATTGACTAGAGTGAACCACCCACTCAATGTCCTCATCTTTAATGTGCTGTCGCTCTTCTGAAATCGCTAATCCGGCACCAATTTGAACCATATTTACCGCTTCACGACCGTTTCGTGCATATGTAGACAATACTGTTAGCCCTTGATCACTCATCGTCATATGGACTTTGCTTGCAGCTTTTTGGGCTACTTCCTTCACTTCATCACGCTCTAACTCACGGAAAAATACTTCTAAGCAACGTGAACGAATCGCCGGTGGAATTTCATTAGGTGTTCGCGTCGTTGCACCGATTAATCGAAAATCGGCGGGTAGACCATTTTGAAAAATATCATGAATGTGCGTTGGGATTTGCGGGTTTTCTTCGCTGTAATATGCGCTCTCCATAAATACTTTTCGGTCTTCAAGCACTTTTAGCAGCTTGTTCATTTGAATCGGATGAAGTTCGCCAATTTCATCAATGAACAGCACACCTCCATGCGCGTTTGTAACTGCTCCCTGCTTCGGCTGAGGAATACCAGCTTGCCCCATTGCTCCAGCACCTTGATAAATTGGATCATGTACAGAACCGATCAGTGGATCAGCGATGCCGCGCTCATCAAATCTTGCCGTCGTGGCATCAAGCTCTACAAATACGGCGCTCTGCTTGAATGGCGATTTTTGATTCTTTTTCGCCTCTTCTAATACAAGTCGTGCCGCAGCCGTTTTTCCGACCCCAGGCGGTCCGTAAATAATGACGTGCTGAGGGTTTGGTCCGCAAATTGCTGCTTTTAAGGACTTAATCCCGTCCTCTTGTCCGACAATATCCTTAAAGGTAGAAGGACGTACTTTTTCTGCTAACGGCTCCGTAAGTGAAATGGAGCGCATTTTTCGAAGCTGATCCATTTCTTTACGTGATTCTCGATCAATTGAGACCTTTTGTGTACGCTGATTACGTAACAAGTTCCAAAAATACAATCCAATTACGATCCCGAAAAATAATTGGACGATTAACGCAATGTTAGTCCAGTTCATACGTAACCTCCTGCAAGCAATAATGTTTCATAATTATTGCTAGTATCTCCCTGCATGGATATGAATAAACCGACTTCCATAATATTTTCAAAAATAACGAATTTCTGGGCAACAAAAAAAGAGGCTGATTTCAATCAGCCTCTCTCCTATTGCATCATTTATGCAGATGTTTTACTGCCTTCTTCAACTGTTGAACCGTCTTCTAGTACTAATTTAGGCGTTGCTTGGTCTCGAACCGTTTCGCCTGTAATAATACATTTTACGATATCTTCACGAGAAGGTAATTCAAACATAATTTCTTGTGTAATACCTTCAATAATTGAACGTAAACCACGTGCACCTGTTTTGCGCTCAATCGCTTTTTTCGCAATTTCTTCTAATGCTTCTGGTTCAAACTCTAGCTCTACGCTATCAAGTTCAAGCATTTTTTGATATTGCTTTACAAGTGCATTTTTCGGTTTTGTTAAAATCTCAATTAGCGCTTCTTCATCTAACTGTTCAAGGTTAGCAATTACCGGTAAACGACCGATGAACTCAGGAATTAATCCAAATTTCAATAAGTCTTCAGGTAATACTTTTGAAAGAAGTTCTTTGTCTTCGATTTCAGCTTGTTTCGCTTCAGAGCCAAATCCAATTACTTTTTTACCTAGACGGCGTTTAATAATTGGTTCAATCCCATCAAATGCCCCGCCGCAAATGAACAAGATATTTGTTGTATCGATTTGGATGAACTCTTGATGAGGATGCTTTCTTCCACCTTGTGGCGGTACGCTTGCAACAGTACCTTCTAAGATTTTAAGAAGCGCTTGCTGAACCCCTTCACCTGATACATCACGTGTAATAGATGGGTTTTCAGATTTACGTGCTACCTTATCAATTTCATCGATATAAATGATTCCTTTTTCAGCTTTTTCAACGTCATAGTCAGCTGCTTGGATTAGTTTTAGAAGAATATTTTCGACATCTTCCCCTACGTAACCAGCTTCTGTTAGAGACGTTGCGTCTGCAATCGCAAATGGTACATTAAGAATACGAGCTAAAGTTTGAGCAAGTAATGTTTTACCGCTACCAGTTGGCCCGATCATCGCAATGTTACTTTTCGCTAGTTCAACATCATCAATTTTGCTGTTTGAATTGATGCGTTTGTAATGATTATATACGGCAACAGAAAGAGCACGCTTCGCTGCATCCTGTCCAATTACGTATTCATCTAGGATTTCACAAATCTCTTTTGGTTTTGGAACATCCTTGAATTCTACTTCTTCTTCTGAACCAAGTTCCTCTTCGACGATTTCCGTACAAAGCTCAATGCACTCATCACAGATATACACTCCTGGACCTGCTACTAGCTTGCGAACTTGGTCTTGCGTTTTTCCACAGAAAGAGCATTTTAACTGCCCTTTTTCATCGTTAAACTTAAACATAATTTCACCCCTTATGGATTTTGTAACATGCTTTAAGTAAATTCCCATCCATTTCATGAGCCGGTAGAATGAATGTACTATTTTCAAATGCAAAATGCATGATCGTACTGACGGGGATACACATTTGTACTGCATTTTAACATAAAAAAAATAGCATGGGTACTAAAAGGTCTTCTATGTATTTAACAAATTCAATAGTGCTTTTGTAAAACAGCGGTTATGTAAATTCATTCTAATACCTAGCCCTTCATGAAACAAGAAAATACTGATGTATCAATGAAAATCTTTCGAAAACATTGTTGTAATGGTATAAAACAAGGCCCGATCGCATCGCGCCTTGTTTTACTATTTATTATTATGCAACAGTTTTGCTGTTTTCTACAAGAAATTCGATTGCTTTGCGGATTTTTAGGTCCTCTTTAAGAGAATCTAGGTTTCCACCAAGCATGCTCTTTAATTGTTCGACAGATACGTTATACATTCCTGCCATGTTTTCTAATTCTTTGCTTAGCTCGCTGTCATCTACAACAAGGTTTTCAGCTTGAGCGATTGCGTCTAATGTTAAGTTCATTTTCACGCGTTGCTCAGCGTCTGGCTTCATTTGCTCACGAAGAGCTGCTTCGTCTTGACCAGAGAACTGGAAGTAAAGCTCAAGGTTTAGACCTTGCATTTGAAGACGTTGTTCGAATTCTTGAAGCATGCGGTTAACTTCGCTTTCGAACATTACTTCTGGAATTTCAACTTCAGCGTTTTCAGCTGCTTTTTCAACTAAAGCGTCGCGAAGAGCTGTGTCAGCTTCGTTTGTTTTTTCTGTTTCTAGTCTTTCTTTTGTTTTCGCTTTTAATGCATCAAGAGTTTCAACTTCTTCGTCTACATCTTTTGCGAACTCATCATCTAAAGCTGGAAGTTCTTTTGCCTTGATTTCGTGAACTTTTACTTTAAATGTAGCTTTTTTACCAGCTAATTCTTCAGCATGATACTCTTCTGGGAATGTTACTTCAACTTCTGTATCAACGCCAGCTTCAGTACCAACTAATTGCTCTTCGAAACCAGGGATGAATGTGCCAGAACCTACTTCTAATGAGTAGTTTTCGCCTTTTCCGCCTTCGAATGCTTCGCCATCAACGAAACCTTCGAAATCGATTACAGCTGTATCGCCATCTTCAACTTTTCCGTTTTCTTTTACAACTAATTCAGCGTGACGCTCTTGAAGAGTTTTTAGTTCGTTCTCTACATCTTCGTCAGTTACTGTTGCATCTAATTTTTCTACTTCAAGGTTTTTGTATTCGCCTAATTTAACTTCAGGTTTTACTGTTACTTTTGCAGTGAATACAAGAGTTTTTCCTTGTTCGATTTGTTCTACATCGATTTCTGGACGATCAACTGGCTCAATTCCAGTTTCATCGATTGCAGCACCGTATGCATCAGGTAATACAAAATCTAATGCATCTTGGTATAGTGATTCTACACCGAAACGTTTTTCAAATAATGAACGTGGCATTTTTCCTTTACGGAAACCTGGAACGTTAATTTGTTTAACCACTTTGTTAAAAGCTTTATCTAGCGCAGCGTCAAATTGAGCTGCTTCTACTTCTACTGTTAAGACACCTTGGTTGCCTTCTTGTTTTTCCCATTTAGCAGACATGTATGTTTCCCTCCAAAATTCAAGTTTTAAAATTAGTTACAGATATCGAAAATAGCTCGTCCTAGTGGGACAAGCCATCATCTATCTAATTTCCTACTGTAAAACAGATAGGAAGAGACTGTAAAGAAATAAATTACTTTACGATAGACAGCTGTACAGTTTACAACCACTATATTATACCATACAAGGTCGATGTTTCAACCAATCTTATTACATTTCAATGGATGAAATTTCTTCAATTTTTTTAATGTCATCGATTACTTGTTGCAGCGCGGATAAACGCAAATTATACTGAGAAGCCACGTTCTCCATTTCGTCCTCCTGCCCTTGCATTTCAAGAGCTGCGTAGTGGACAGCCGCCACCCAGACGTTTTGCTCTCCTTTTTGAGGATAGAAAGGAAAGAGTAGAAACAAATATCGTTGCCAAATCTCAAGCGCAAATGACAGAAGCGTTGGATCATTACTTTCCAATTGCTCCTCAAGGCGTGATTGAACGTGAGCTGAAAAGGTATCTAACTCACTCATATCCATCTTAGAAGGATTGAACGTAGCCTTATATGTAAATTTACACACTTCTATATTTGCATCAATTTGCTGCTCTGCTAAAAGCTTAAACAGCATCGTTTTTACGATTGGATGCACGCTCTCTTCCTTGAGCATTTTTTCAAAGAGCTGGAGATGTTTGTTCACATCAACTTGATACAGTGCTTGCACAACGTCTAACTGCTGATTCACATTCCCGTTTTCCAACATGAGACGAAGCTCTTCATCTTGGTCATGTTCATCAACTGGTTCTGGCATGTCAGGTAGTTCTTCTACTCGTGTTTGACAAAATTGAAGAAGGTTATGTAAATGGCTCGCATGTTCAAAAGGTACCTGCTGTTCATCAAACACCGCCTGTAGCAGCGTAGCTCCTTCTTCATAATCACCATTTTGCACTAAAATCATGAGATGAATTTGCAATACTTGATAGTAATCGCCAATTCCCTCCTGAAGCATACGCTTGCTATGATGTTTTGCCGTTTTTATATCACCCAGCTCAAATGAACAAATAACAAGACCTAGTGCACCTTCATGATGTTCAGGATCTAGTTCATGGACTTGTTGAAGCAACGGCAACGCTTCTCGATAATCTTTTTCCTTCATTAACATTGTCGCTTTTTCGACTAACCTTTCCTTTAAATGAGGAAAGGCGATAATGTTTTCTGTTTCTCTTTCCTTGCGCATGACTTCTCCCCGCTTCACTGCATTTGCTTAACAGTGTAGCAAGGAATATGAGCAATTACAAGAATTCACATTTCCAAGTAGGAAAAAGAGCATAGAAAAAAGGTGACAAACATTGCCACCTTTCTTTTTACCTTGCCTCATAAGCGACAATATCTTCATCGAATGAGAGCGTATAGCCAATCTCATCTAGTCCCTCGAGGAGCATTCGTTTCCAGTGTGGATCCACTCTGAACGTACGAACAAATTCCGCACCGTCCGTAACGATTTGTTTCTCTAAATCAACGGTTACTGTAAAGTCCTCTTGCTCTGCATTTTTCAGTAGCACCGTTACATCCTCATCTGATAAGGCGATTGGAAGCATCCCATTTTTCAAGCAATTTTGATGAAAAATATCCGCAAACGAAGGGGCAATAATGACCTCAAAGCCATAATCCAACAAAGCCCAAGGTGCATGTTCTCTTGAAGACCCACAGCCAAAGTTTTCTCTTGCTACTAAAATGCTTGCACCTTGATTAGCAGGCTGATTTAGTTCAAACTCCTCGTTCTGCGCTCCATCAGCTCTGTAGCGCCAATCATAAAATAAAAATTGTCCGAACCCTGTTCGTTCAATACGCTTTAAAAACTGCTTTGGAATGATTTGATCTGTATCTACGTTTGCACGGTCTAGACCGGCAACTTTTCCTGTATGAACGGTAAATGGTTTCATCTCGGTCTCCTCCTTATGCTAGTACAGCTTCCTCTAATTTTCGAACGTCAACGAAGTGACCGTACAATGCCGCTGCTGCTGCCATTGCGGGACTAACAAGGTGTGTTCGTGCTCCTTTTCCTTGACGACCTTCAAAGTTTCGATTGGATGTTGACGCGCAGTGTTCTCCCTCTGGTACGAGATCAGAGTTCATCCCTAGGCACATACTACACCCTGAATCACGCCACTGAAATCCAGCATCCGTAAACACTTCCGCAAGGCCTTCTTGTTCAGCCAATTGCTTAATTCGCTGTGATCCGGGAACAACAATCGCTGTTACCGTTGGCGCAACTTTTTTCCCTTTAATGACCTGTGCCGCATCGCGTAAATCAGAAAGACGAGCATTTGTACAAGATCCGATGAAGACGTGCTGAACAGGAATATCCGTTACATCCATCCCCGCAGTTAAGCCCATATATTCCAAAGCGCTCGCGATCGATCGGCGCTCACTATCAGTTGAACAACCTTCTAGTGTAGGAAGCTTTCCATCCACCGCTGCACTCATGCCAGGGTTTGTCCCCCACGTTACGACAGGGCTTAGTTCGCTAATGTCTAATTCTAACGTTTCGTCATAGGTAGCTCCTTCATCCGTCGCAAGAGCCTTCCACTCTTCAACAGCACGATCGAACGCTTCGCCCTTCGGTGCATGTGGACGACCTTTTATATATTCGAAAGTTGTCTCATCGGGGCTGATCAATCCTGCCTTCGCTCCTGCCTCAATGGACATATTGCAAATGGTCATACGCTCTTCCATCGATAAAGAACGAATCGCTTCGCCTGTAAATTCCATAATATAACCCGTTCCGAAACGAACACCGTACTTTTGAATAACGGCTAGAATAATATCCTTTGCAAAAAAACCTTTTGGCTTTTGGCCGTTAATTTTGATTTGAAGCGTTTTTGGTCTACTTTGCCATAACGTTTGTGTGGCAAGGACATGCTCCACCTCACTTGTACCAATCCCGAACGCAATCGCACCGAACGCTCCGTGTGTTGATGTGTGACTATCCCCACAAACGATCGTTTTCCCGGGCTGAGTTAGACCAAGCTCTGGACCAATAATATGTACAATCCCTTGCTCTTCACTATTTAAATCTAAAAGCTCCACGCCAAACTCGCGACAATTATCTGCTAAGGTTTCGATTTGCTTCTTCGCAATCGGATCTTCAATTACAAAACGATTGACTGTTGGTACGTTGTGATCCATTGTAGCGAAGGTTAAATCTGGACGTCTTACCTTTCGATTCGCTTGACGAAGTCCCGAAAACGCCTGTGGCGACGTTACCTCATGAATAAGGTGCAAATCAATATATAACAAATCAGGCTTTCCTTTTTCTCGATGTACAACGTGCTTTTCCCATACTTTTTCAATTATGTTTTTTGCCGTCATCACGATCCACCTCCTGCATTTTTAAAAACAGGATGTTTGAACGTCTATGTTCAAACACCCCCACATACTAGTATGAATCTCCGCTTTTCTACTATATTAATAGAGAGAATTAAATATAAGCTGTCATAATGTTGGAAATTGCTGAGTCATCAATAATCGCGTCAACGATTTCCTGCGTCATTTTAGTCGTTGAAATAACGGAGTGACCTTCCGCATATAAGTCAGCCGTGCGATATCCTGCACCAAGAGCTTGCTCCACCGCTTTTTCGATTACTGCAGCCTCTTCCTTCAATCCAAAGGAGTGACGAAGCATCATGGCTGCTGATAGAATCGCAGCGATTGGATTCGCTTTGCCTTGCCCAGCGATGTCAGGCGCAGATCCATGAGCAGGTTCGTAAAGAGAAGGTCCTTTTACAGATAAGCTTGCAGATGGCAGCATTCCTAAAGATCCCGTTAGCATAGACGCTTCATCACTTAAAATATCTCCAAACATATTTTCCGTCACCATCACATCAAAGCGCTTTGGATAGCGAATTAACTCCATCGCCGCTGCGTCCACAAGCATGTGCTCAAGCTCCACTTCCGGATACTCTTTCGCTACTTCTTCTGCTACTTCACGCCATACTCGGCTAGACTCTAGTACATTAGCTTTATCAACAGACGTTACTTTTTTTCGTCTCAGTAAGGCAATATCAAACGCGGTTTTAATGATGCGCTTCATTTCAGCTCTTGTATAATGAAGCGTATCTACTACTGTTTGCTCACCGTTTTCTTCTCTTCGCTCACTTGGTATACCAAAATAAAGGCCACCTGTCAGCTCACGAACGATGACAAAATCCACGTCCGTTACGTATTCTTTCTTTAAAGGAGATGCATCCGCTAGAGGGGCGTGCACAGAAATGGGGCGCAGATTTGCATAAACATCTAAAGCCTTTCGCAATTGTAGCAGTCCTTTTTCGGGGCGGACGCTAGGAGGAACGTGATCCCATTTCGGACCACCAACAGCACCCATTAGTACAGCATCGGAGTCTTTACAAATCGTAAGCGTTTCAGCAGGTAGAGGCACTCCGTATTGATCGATCGCTTCTCCACCCATAGAAGAATAGACGAATTCAAATTGATGATTAAAACAGTTTGCAACAGCTTTTAAAACCTCCACAGCTCCCTGAGTTACTTCTTTTCCAATTCCATCTCCCGGCAACACTGCAATGACTTTTTTCATCCGTCTCTCTCCTCTCATTTTGGAATACAAGGGGAGCCCCCCTTGTATCTTAGACTACCTCTTGCTTAGCCTTCGTTTCTTCGATCGCAACCATTCGATTGACTGAGTTAATATAGGCTTTTGCAGACGCTTGAAGCACATCGTGTGCCACACCGCGACCTGTCGCTTCGCCTGATTTACTTGCAATTTTCACATATACTTCTGCGAGTGCATCTGGACCACCATTGATTGATTGAATACGATAATCAACGAGATTTAATTCACGATCTAAGCATCGTTCCAGCGTGTTGTAAATCGCTTCTACGCTTCCTGCACCTGTTGCAGCTTCCTGAATGACTTCTTCACCTCGACGCAGCGTAACGGTTGCAGTTGGAATGTTGTTCATTCCATATTGGACTTGAAGTCCGTCTAATTTATATACTTCTTCATCACCAATTTGTTTTTGAAGAACAAGTGCGAACAAATCATCGTCCGTAATTTCTTTCTTTTTATCTGCTAAATCTTTGAACTTAGCAAACAAGCTATCTAGCTGCTGATCTCCCATGGCAAACCCTAACTCGACGAGGCGTGTCCGGAACGCATGGCGACCTGAATGTTTTCCTAATACAATTGGATTTTGCTTTACACCAACTAGCTCCGGCGAAATAATTTCATAGGTTGTGGGTTCTTTTAAGACACCGTCCTGGTGAATACCTGACTCATGTGCAAAAGCATTGCGTCCAACGACCGCTTTATTGGGTGCAATGACCATGCCAGTAAGTTTGCTCACTAAATCACTTGTACGTTTAGTCTCAGGGAGCGTCAAACCTGTTTCAGCCTGATAAAAGTCTTTTCGAATATGAAGAGCAACCGCAATTTCCTCAAGAGACGCATTACCCGCTCGTTCCCCAATTCCGTTAATGGTTCCTTCAATTTGCGTAGCACCGTGACGAATCGCTGCTAGTGAATTAGCCGTTGCCATCCCAAGGTCATCATGACAATGCGCAGATAAGTCAACACGATGAATGTTTGGCACGTTTTCCTTTAAATAAGTAAAAATATCTCCGTATTCCTCTGGTGTGATATATCCCACTGTATCAGGGATATTAATGACCTTTGCACCTGCCTCAATAACTTCGGTTATGATGCGCGCAAGGAACGGCAAATCACTGCGGCATGCATCTTCAGCAGACCACTGAACAACTGGAAAACGCTTTGTCGCGTATCGAACCATTTCGACAGCTGTTTCAACCACTTGATCAGGCGTTTTTTTCAGCTTATATTGCATATGAATTGGTGAAGTAGCAAGAAACACATGAAGCCTTGGCTCCTCGCTATGCTTCAACGCCTCCCACGCAGCATCAATGTCCTTCGTAACAGACCGTGCAAGGCCTGTTACGGAAGAACCGCGTACAATTGACGCAATTTCTTTTACAGATTGAAAATCTCCTTTTGAAGCAGCAGGGAATCCTGCTTCAATGATATCGATGCCTAAGCGCTCTAACTGTCTTGCAATCTCTAACTTTTCTTGAAAATTAAGATTGACTCCCGGTGACTGTTCTCCATCTCTTAGCGTCGTATCAAATAGCTTAATTTTTTGCACTCGCGACCACCGCTTCTTTCTTATTTTTTTTGACAAATGGCATCATTTCGCGTAGCTTCGCTCCTACTTCTTCAATTAAATGACTGTTTTCACGCTGGTTCACTGCGTTGAACACTGGACGATTTGCTTGGTTCTCTAAAATCCAGCCTTTTGCGAATTGACCGGTTTGAATATCAGTTAACACGTTTTTCATTTCTGCTTTTACGGCATCGTTTACAATGCGAGGTCCTGTTACGAAGTCACCCCACTGAGCTGTATCGGAAATCGAATATCTCATTCCAGCCATTCCACCTTCGTACATGAGATCTACAATTAATTTCAGCTCGTGTAAACACTCAAAATAAGCGACCTCTGGCTGATAACCAGCTTCAACCAATGTCTCAAATCCAGCTTTTACAAGTGCAGTAAGACCACCACAAAGCACCGCTTGCTCACCGAATAAATCCGTCTCTGTTTCTTCTTGGAACGTTGTTTCCAATACGCCTGCACGCGCTGATCCAATACCTTTTGCATATGCTAACGCCACGTCACGAGCTTCTCCAGATACATCTTGGTAAACCGCGAATAATGCAGGTACACCAGCGCTTTCTTCATACGTGCGTCTTACTAGATGTCCTGGACCTTTTGGAGCAACTAAAAATACATCCACAAATTCTGGCGGTACGATTTGATTAAAATGAATGTTAAATCCGTGTGCGAATACTAATGAATGACCTGGTTTTAACTCTGGCTCAATTTCCTCTTTGTATACTCTTGGCTGATGCTCGTCTGGAAGTAATACCATGACAACATCCGCCTGCTGCGTAGCTTCACTTACTGATAGAACAGTAAATCCGTCTTGCTCTGCTTGGTTCCACGATTTCCCTTTTCGAAGACCTACCACTACGTTAATACCGCTATCACGTAAATTCTGAGCGTGTGCGTGACCTTGAGAGCCGTACCCCACGATTGCTACTGTTTTCCCCGCTAAAACTTGATCATTTGCATCTCCATTGTAATAAACCTTTGCCATGTATAACCTCTCCTTTTTAACTTTTCTGTATATTTTGATTTTTAAAAAGCTCACATTATTAGATGATCGTTGTTACTTTTGGATTGGCGGATAATTTTTGATTACCGCGTGGGAACGCCACTGTTCCCGTTCTTACGACTTCTTTCAGGCCATATGGTTGAAGCAAGTCAATCATCGCTTCAATTTTATTCGATTCCCCTGTGACTTGAATAATGACGCTGTCTCGACTTACATCAATAATTGTTGCTCGGAACGGCTCAATTAACGAATAAAGCTCATTTCGATGAGTCGGCACAGAAGCAACTTTTATTAGCGCCAGCTCCCTTGCGACGATTGCTTGATCGGTAATGTCTTGAACTTTTAAAACGTCAATTTGTTTATTCAATTGCTTAATGACCTGCTCAGCTGAGTTATCATCCTTGACGTTGACCACGAACGTCATGCGTGAATTTCCCTCTGACTCGGTGTGACCTACTGAAATGCTCTCAATATTGAAATCTCTTTTTGTAAATAATCCTGTGATTCGATTTAGTACTCCTGGTCTGTTAATAACCGTAGCTGTAATGATTCGTTTCAAGGTTTCACCCCCACCATTTCATGCAATCCTTTTCCTGGGGCTACCATTGGGTAGACGTTTTCTTTTGGTGCAACATAGAAGTTCATTAATACCGGTCCATCTGTTGAAAATGCTTCTTCAATGACTTGTTTCGCTTCCTCCTCTGTAGATGCTTGTAGCCCTTTAATTCCATAAGCTTCTGCTAGCTTCATTAAATTCGGCTGATTTGGGATCAACGAGTGAGAATAGCGCTCCTCATAAAAGATTTCCTGCCATTGTCGCACCATTCCAAGCGATTGGTTGTTTAAAATAACGATCTTAACAGGTAAATTTAACTCATGGATTACGCCAAGTTCTTGAAGCGTCATTTGGAATCCACCGTCACCAACGATAGCGACTACTACACCTTTTGGATTAGCAAGCTGTGCCCCAATCGAAGATGGAAGGCCAAATCCCATTGTTCCTAACCCCCCAGATGTTACCCAGCGATTTGGTTCGTTGAATTGATAAAATTGTGCCACCCACATCTGATGCTGACCGACGTCTGTTGCAACAATCGCCTCACCTTTTGTGCGCTCGTGAATCATTTTAATTACATGCTGTGGCTTTAATAAGTCATCTGACCGCTCATACCAAAGCGGGTATTCAACTTTCCATTCATTTAAGCGTGCATGCCATGTTTGATAGTCACCCATTCGATCCGTTTGGACGGACAGCTGTTGAAGCGCTTCTTTTGCGTCTCCTACAATGGGAATTTGAGTTGGGACGTTTTTCCCGATTTCAGCTGGATCAATATCGATGTGTGCGACAACGGCATTTGGTGCAAAGTGCTGCAGATTTCCTGTAACGCGATCATCAAAGCGTGCACCTACGCTTATTAACAAGTCACTTTCGTAAATAGCCATGTTTGCCGTATACGTTCCGTGCATTCCTGCCATCCCTAAATGCAATGGATGATTCGCTGGAAAGCCGCCTAATCCTAAAAGCGTATTGACTACTGGTATTTGCTGTTGTTCGGCATACTGCAATAGCTCATTTGCAGCCCCTGCATGTAGCACTCCTGCTCCTGCCAAGATGACGGGTTTTTTCGCAATCGCTACGGCTTCTGCTAGTTTTTTGACCTGAAGTAAATTTGGAAAATGCGTTGGTTGATAGCCTGGTAGATTCACATCGCCTTCATAGCTAAACTCTCCAACCCCAACGGCCATATCCTTCGGAATATCAATTAAAACTGGTCCTGGTCTTCCTGTGGTCGCAATATGAAACGCTTCTTTAATGATCTTAGGTATGTCGGAAATGTTACGAACTTGATAGCTGTATTTTGTGATTGGCATGGTAATACCTAAAATGTCGGCTTCCTGAAAGGCATCAGAGCCAATGACATTTGAAGCAACTTGCCCTGTAAATACTACGAGTGGTAGTGAGTCAATCATCGCATCTGCTAATCCTGTTACGATGTTCGTCGCTCCTGGTCCGCTTGTTGCAATAACAACGCCAGGTTTACCTGAAATTCTCGCATAGCCCTCCGCAGCATGAATGCCGCCTTGTTCGTGTCGTGTTAATACATGAAACATGCCTGATCCATATAACTTGTCATAAATCGGAAGAACGGCTCCTCCCGGATAACCGAAAATGACATCGACGCTTTCTTTTCTTAATGACTCAATAAGCATTTCTGCTCCCGTCATACTTGCACTCACACTAGCATTTACAGGATCTTTCATTTGCGTATTTGCTCCCACTATTCCCATCCTTTCTAACACTTTTATAAAAAATAAAAAAGCCTTTCCTCCCCAAATTAGACCTTCTATGCGTTGGTCAAAGGGGTGAAAAGACTTTGTCATTTCACGGTACCACCCTTCTTCGTAATCATGATGATTACCTCAGGAATGCAGGCTTGCATTCTTGTTTTAATAACGAGTGCGATTGTGAATGACACCCGATCAGCTCTAATCCAATTGTTTCAAGCTGATACTCGGAGGCGAGTTCGTCTTAAGAAAGAATTATCGGTTCTCAGCAACCCCGATTCTCTGGAAATTCTTCATCTCAAGAGTACTTATCCTCTTCTTCGTTTTTTCATATCGTGTTTAATAATCATTTTTCATGTTTTGACAATCTCTGCTCCTTTTTGACAAGAGCCGTCGTAATGCTGTTTCTCATCGAAATAAGATTTCTTTTTATTTAGAAAACTTATATTTGAGGACTATCATACGCCCAAAAATAAGCCTCGTCAACCACTTTTCTCTAAATTTTTTGACTATTCTAATTTGAAAGATAATTTGGAATCGCTTTCATTATTGATGCGATAGGATTAGGCGTATCTCAAAAAAGTTTTCACTTAAAATACATTTGTCTTTTATAGGAATACAAAAATCAAATAAAAAAAGCCTGCAAGCAGACTTTTACATTTCGATGCTGTCACGTATATAGTGAATGTGCTCTAAATTTTCTTTTATTTTTCTTAAATCTTCTCTGCTATATAACATAGGTCGGTCGAACTGTTCTTCTAATAGCGAAAATAGTTCCTTTTCATGCCCTACACGAATCACCGATGAATCCTTTGAAAGATCAATTACACCTTCACTGCTATGATCCTGATGTTGATGATTAAAATATAGGATTGGGGTTACATCGTTGATAATGGCCCCCATCTTTGACACTAAAAATCTCGACACCATTTTGGCCGTATTCCATGCTTCTTTTGCAGGATCTGCATACGCCTTTACATACAGCAGCCCAAGAGAATCATCCTGCCCTTCTACCGTACTGGCTGATGAAAAAACGAGCGTTTGTTCATATACCTGAATGAACGGCTTCGCTTGCACCATATCTAATAAGAATGAAAATTCTTTTGCATTTTTATCTGTTAAGCCGTGTATGATTTTTCCCTTCCAGTGCTTTTCCTCGATGCTGTAAATACCGGTCGGTAGTAAAATTAGATGGTCCACACGACACGTTTTAATTCGATCTTCCGTATAGAAAGGAATAAACACATTAGGCATGATAATCATATCTTCATCTAAAATTTTATTCTCGTCTATCCATCTTTGCTTTAATTGATACAGCGCTTGATAGGTTGATACATTGCTACTCTTTTTCGCATATGATTGTACATCATCAATATATCGATTTAACTGGCTGACAGACTGTCGAAAAAACGCAGTCTCACGGTCATGATTCTCTTTAATCTCCATCACTTCTCTGTGAAACTCTTCTTCGATCGTTAATTGCTGATCGCGGTATTTTTCAACCGTTGCTGCCATTTCATGCTGATATTTTTCCGTCAGCATTTTCTTTTGCAAATCAATTTTCTTCGATTGTCGATAAATCATATAAATCGTTGCGATAAGCGCCACTGCCAATACGCCAATAATTGCGTACGTCATGTTTCATTACAGCCTCCTTTTTCCATCATTTTCTTACAGTATACAACGTTATTTGCTTCGGACAAATGTTTTTAATCAATATGTAGCCGATTTTTTCCTTTTTCAAAACATTATGCCATCCGTTCCTTAGCTAACGAGCTTTTGTCATTTATTTTCTATACAAAGGCATTAGCAGAGCGTCGGAATACTCTAGTATCTCATTCCAAAATGAATGCCAACATGAAAGCAAGCGCTGTTTACTATCTTTTCATATGTCATCCTCTTTAAACTAACAATAAAGCGTTCCCTTCCACTTTTTCGTTACATCAAAAAAACGTTATCCCCACGAATGAAGGTAACGTTCTAAATCTTTAGCACGAACTCTTTTACATTGTTAATTAGACCAATTGCTTTCTAAATCGAAAAATAACAACGGGTGGAATCTCCAGCCACTCAAAGCGATGTTCCCCTTTTTCTTTTTTGAAACTAGGCTCTTCCATACCATCTAACATAAAACCTGCCTCAAAAAAGATATTCATATAATAAGATAAAGAACGGTGAAACATATAGTGAGGAATAGTTTGTCCTTTAATTCCAATCGCTTGATACGGTTGCGGGGTTAAATACGTGGAGAGCTGAATGCTGTTTTTCGTGATGATCTGACCATCAACATCTTCTGTTTCGTGTATTTTTTTAAGACCCGGTGATTGAAAACAAGGATGCGCAACGGAGAACACAAACGTTCCATTTGCTTTTAATAACGTATGTAGAGCATATGCCAGTGGCGTGATGTCTGCTATATCCATTAATGCCATATTCGCTACGGCGTGGTCATACGCTTCCGTACCTAATGATGACAGTTCGTCGTCATTTGTAGCATCAATTACTCGATAATCAATTTCGTTTAAATCGGCTTCAGATCTCCCTTTTGCACGTTCAATCATTTTTGCACTATAATCAAAAGCGGCCACACGAGCACCAAGCGCTGCAAGTCTTCTTGAAAAATTGCCGTTGCCACAGCCAATATCTAAGACCGTTTGACCTGGCTTCACACCTAATAGCTTCTCTGTATAGGGACAAATAAGCTCCTGATGAAACCGATTGCTCGCTTCCCCCATATAATTATCCCAGTGCTCCGCGTTTTGTTCCCATCTCGTTTGTGAATCTTTTATGAGTTCCTTCCACTCGCTCAAATGACATTCTCCCCTTTAGATCCCTTATAAAAATCCATCCCAATTAAAGAACGCTAAATCTTGCTGCTAAGACGGTAAACCGATCGATGCGTATTTCTTATCCTGTCTATTCGTTTTAGTCTTCCTCTGGGTATCCCTCGTACTCCTTCAGCATGAAGTATTGAACATTTGCCTTAACTAAAACCAGATCATCTTCCAGCGCTAGTACTGGGCTATCTAAGTTCTGTTCAAACTTATCTTGAATGGATTTTCTTGCACGATCTAGAGACTTTGCTTCAATTAGATGACCAATCTCTCCGTTAATCATTTTAAATGTTACTTCGTATTTCTTTTTCATATGTACGCTCCCTCTATATGTGATGAGTGTCTATTATAGTATGAATGGAATAATTTTCATAACGATAACCTTTTATATGCAGAAGTTATGGGGATAGGTAAAACAGCGTTTATAGGATAGTCAAGTAGCGTCTCAGGAGAAATTCGAACACACGACATTTGTTCAGTACTCATAATCTTTATATCTACAATTGGTTATTAATGCATTCCAAAATGCACCCATTAGCTGAATAAGAAAATTATGATATTGCCCAACCCCACTCACCTTTTAAAATATGTTCTCTTTCATCATAATCAATATCTTTAAAATCCCATTCCTTCTGTTTACACTTCCGACAAGGTAATGGATAGTTTTTTTCATCGTCATCATATCTAAATAAAGTTAAAAAACTTCGGTCCAAATCATTAGGATCATAGAACAAAGTACAATGTTCAAAGTCATGAATATATTGGCATTTGCAAAAATCACATTCTACAACTCTAAAATCTGCGTTATCATCTAGTGTGCTACCTGTTTTAAAATTGTCTGCATGTATCATTACGTTCTCCTTTAACTGATTGATGTAGCGTATTATACACCATTATTTTTGTTAGAAGAGTCCATCGTCACTTTAATGTCATGAAACTCCTTCGGTACGTGAGGTTCGTTAAGTAGGAGATATAAGCACTTTGCTAAATATCTTGCATGGTATTTGCGGTATCATGTAATTTTTTTGGAGTGCAGGTCTTTGGTAACTGTAACAGCATTCCCTAAAAAGTCCAACGCTCTATCTAGTTTTACGCTATTAAACGCAAAAAAAGCGCTGATGTGATGCTGAATAAACCGCATACTATCAACGCTTTGTATATGTAAGTAAAGTGGCGTCCCAGGAGAGATTCGAACTCCCGACCGACGGCTTAGAAGGCCGTTGCTCTATCCTGCTGAGCTACTGGGACAAATGATTAATTATCTTAACGACAAGGTTTATTATATAGTTCATCATTAGATAAGTCAACATGTTTTTGAAAAGAACTGAAAAAATCAGTTCTTTTTTATGTAAGGGTAAATTCATTGCGTAGTGATGGCACTTCTGCTCCGTCAACTGTGTAGAAATGAACGGTTGCAGTTTGATCATTAAAATCTATTATAGCATACGTACGCTCTTTTCGCACTCTCGGAAGGAATATACTTCCAGGATTTATGTAGATAATGCCATCAATCATTTCTGAGCCTGCAATGTGGGAATGACCAAAGCAAGCAATGTGTGCGCCCACTTCTTGTGCTTTGTACGTTAAGTTCATTAACGACATTTTGACGTTGTACAAGTGACCGTGTGTAATGTAAAAAGAACGATTGCCAACAAGTTCGATCCGTTCTTTTACGTATGAGCTGTCATAATCACAGTTTCCACGAACGGTCCAAAAATCCTGCATTTCATCCATATCCGCTGGTAGTTCAGAATCACCGCAATGAATCATTCCTTCTACTTCGTTCTCATGACGTTTTTTGATTTCGAGTAATTCAGATGTTAGGCCGTGGCTGTCGCTTACAATCAACACTTTCATCTTTGTATCCCCCTTTTGATGTTGGTTAAAACAGCTGCTTCATAACAGGCACTAATTCTTTTAGGGCATTGGCGCGATGGCTAATTTTATTTTTTGTCTCTTTGTCTAGTTGAGCCATCGTTTTTTCAAGCTGTGGTACGAAGAAAATTGGATCATACCCAAAGCCGTTTTCACCATGCTTCTCAGTCGTAATCATTCCTTCACACGTACCTTCTACAACAATTGTTTCCTTTTCTGGAATGGCAACTGCAAGCGCGCAGTGGAAACGAGCCGTACGTTTTTCTTTTGGTACGTCCTCTAGGTTAGTGAGTAATTTTTGAATATTTGCTTCGTCATTTTTTTCCATTCCCGCATAGCGAGCTGAATAAACACCTGGCTCTCCTCCTATTGCATCAACAGAAAGCCCAGAATCGTCTGCTACTACGATTTTTCCGAACATATGAGAAATAGCTTCCGCTTTAATCGTAGCGTTCTGTTCAAATGTCATCCCTGTTTCCTCGACGTCCTCGATTGAAGGATAATCAAGCAGCGAAGTAACCGTAAATCCTAGCTCACGGAATAAGTCTTCAAATTCTTTTACTTTTCCCGCGTTTTTCGTCGCAATGAGTAGCTCTTTCATCTCGTGTCCTCTTTTCTCTGTGAAAATTTATAAAAAGGAGAGATTCTCATCTCCCCTTTATTATTACTTAATTGCGTCGGCAATGTCACCTAATGCGTCTTTTTGAATGCTGACTAAATCTTGAATGCCTTTCTCAGCTAAGTCGAGCATATCATTCAATTGTTGTCTTGAGAATGTTGCTTCTTCTCCTGTTCCTTGCACTTCTACTAATTGACCTTTGCCAGTCATAATCACGTTCATATCTACTTCTGCAGATGAATCTTCTACATAATTTAGATCGAGAATTTGACCATATTCAGCGCTTACCCCAACAGAAGTTGCGGCTAAGAAATCCGTAATTGGCAGAGCTTCTAGTTTCTTTTGCTCCACAAGTTTTTGAAACGCTAAAACAAGTGCCACAAACGCACCTGTAATGGAAGCTGTACGCGTACCACCATCTGCTTGGATGACGTCACAGTCGATCCAAATCGTTTTTTCGCCTACTTTTTCTAAATCCACTACCGCACGAAGCGCACGGCCAATTAAACGCTGAATTTCCATCGTGCGACCTGTTACTTTTCCTTTTGAGGATTCACGAATATTGCGCTGTTCCGTTGCTCTTGGAAGCATCGAGTATTCTGCTGTAATCCAGCCCTTCCCTTGCCCTCTCATAAACGGTGGAACGCGATCATCAATGCTTGCCGCACAAATAACCTTCGTATCTCCTACCGTAATTAAAACAGAGCCTTCTGGGTGCTTTAGATAGTTTGTCTCAATGGTGATGGGTCTTAACTCATCCTGCTTTCTATTATCAACGCGCATGCGCTCGTCCTCCCTTTTCTAAACCTATGTATTTCATGTAAAAATAAGAAAGAGGTCGCTTAAAAGCTGACCTCTTCGCTTTACGTCTTTATATAGTATATCAAAAATCCCGCTTTAAAAACTACCTGTATTGACCTTTTCTGGTCTTGTCACAGGCTTCGTTAATTCTTTGCCCTTTTCATCTAAAATGTTTGCCTTCCCATTCACTGTTACTTGAACACTTTTGACATCGGGCTGCTCAGTTAGAGACAGGACAAGTGCATCTAGTACGTGCTGTGAAATTTTTGTTCCTTTCATGTTGCCTAAAATGGACTTGTTAAAATCGAGCGTGAGCTTTCCATTCTCCATCGTTGGAACTTTTAACAGCTTCGCATCTGAATTAAAGTCGCTCAACAGACCAGATGTCATAGAAGGCCCTTTAATCAGCTCATCAACAACTGCCGTGAATTTATTTTCATCCCCATTTGGAATGCGCTTTGTGACAGGTACGTAGTAGAGCTTTTTCCCTTCACCCGCTAAATAGTACACGGTAATCGCATGCGTATTTGTAAGATCGGCAATATCCGAGTTATCCAAATTAATACCGTCTGCTCGGCTAACGCCTTCTCCAATCGGCGTATGGTTAACTGGCATTACCTTCTGATCATAGCCGTTGATACGAATCTTCACATTTTTAATGCCTTCAAACTGTGTCAGGGTATACGTAATGGCTTCAAGAATTTTTCGTTCATCTTCTTTTTTATAGTTTTTAAACTCTGGAGAGAAGTCCGCAATGAGCGTATCTTTCCCTTCCGGCTTCACTCCTAATACTTCTGTATCAGCAGGAAGTACGGCTTGGAATCCGTTTGGAAGCTTATCTGTCACAGGTCCGTCTTTCACTAAGTATTTGAGAGACTGTGCAGCTACAGACTGTGTTTTTGGCAGTTCAAATGTTTTAGGTACGACATATCCGTTTTTATCAAGCAAGTATAATTCCTGTTTAATCGTTTCCTTTGATGCTTTTTCGTCTTTCTTTGTTTCTTTCGATGCATCCGTTTTTAAGGATTGCTCTTTTTCTACATATGAGACTTTTTTCGGCGGATCAATTTGTTCAACGGCTTTATCTCCGCCAAACAATCCGCAACCTGATAATAAAACCGTCGAAACTACCACGGTTGAGACTACTGCTGTTTTTGCCTTTTTGGACATTCTTTTCCCTCCTAAGACAGTTTGTACTAATATGTATACGAGTTGTTTTGAGATTTAGACCCCTGACATTTGTTTTTTTTATCTTCTCGTTATCTTTTTGAAAAGATTAAAAAAGGACATAAAAAAAAGACTTACAACATCACTCGTTGTAAATCTTTTTGAAACTCTACAATTCGATATGTTTTACATTGGTCATCGGATGGTCAAACCAGCTAGAAGAAATAGCCTGAAAAAGTTCCGTAGACCCCGTCGTTAAAAATAAATGTACCGGCTCTTCCTCATTTTGATTCAACAAATCACTATAGGACAGAATCGCACTAATTTCACTTGCCGTCTCTTCGCCAGAGCTAATCAGTGTCACCTTACTCCCCAACGCTTCTTGAATAACTTTTTTCAAAACAGGATAATGTGTACATCCTAAAATTAACGTATCAATATCTGTATGTGTTAATGGTGCTAGCGTTTCTTGGACAATTCGCCGTGCTTCATCACTTGCAAAATTGCCGCTTTCAACAAGCGGAACGAAAAGCGGACAAGCGAGGCTGTCCACTTCCACCCTGCTATTGAGTTCTGTTAGTGCAAGCGGATATGCCTGACTCTTAATCGTTCCATTCGTACCAATTACGCCTATTTTATGATTATTCGTTACCTTAAGAGCGGCACGTGCACCAGGCTGAATAACCCCTAAAACAGGAATATCAAGCTTCTCCTGAATTTCCTCTAAAACAACTGCTGTTGCCGTATTACAGGCAATGACCAGCATTTTTATGTTTTGCTTCAGTAAATAATGGGTCATTTCCCATGTAAATTGTCTTACTTCCTCACTTGGGCGCGGTCCATAAGGACAGCGCGCCGTATCGCCCATGTAAATGATTCTTTCTTTTGGCAACTGCCGCATAATTTCCTTTGCTACCGTTAATCCGCCTACTCCTGAATCAATTACACCTATTGGTCTACTCAAACAATCGCCTCATTCTTCTTTCATTTCTATATAAAGCTTTTCTAAGCCATTTTGAAGATCTGCAACCGCATCGGGAGTCATTTGATCTAAAATACCTTTTAGATAATCCTGACGCTTTTGAACCACTTCTTCAATAATTCGTGTTCCCTCTTCTAGAAGGTGAATACGAACTACTCGTCGATCACTTGCATCTTTTACCCTCATGACAAGATGGTTCCGCTCCATTCGGTCTACGAGATCGGTTGTCGTACTACACGCAGAAAACATTTTATTTGAAAGGTCACCTATTGTCATATCACCATACTCTAAAAGCCACTGTAATGCTACAAATTGAGGAGGAGTAATCGTATAGTCATTTAAAATTTCTCTCCCCTTTTGCTTTACAATTGTAGAGATATAGCGAAGTGATTTTTCCATCTGAGCTATCGACTGTTCGTTCAACACGTTATTCAATGATATCATGACTCCCTCTCCCATTAAAATTCACTAGCATTATTTATATTTTGGCTCTTTTACGTATAAATTTCAAGAGCAAAATTCTCATATATATCCATTTACTTTATGATGAGATAACTTTAGGTTTGGATTACACTTCTGTCTATGTGCCCACAAAAAAGAGGCGTGAATTTCTTCACACCTCTCTTACTTATTTATTCTGCTTTTTATGAAGTGTCATAAGTGCTTTGCGATACGCTTCATCAGTTGTAATCTCTTCTTCTAACGTATCGTTTTGCTCCTCTTCTACTTCTGTTTCTGTTAATTCTTTGTCCTGCCATTTTTGTAGAGCTTGACGATACATATCGTCACCCATTTTAAAATTAGGCTCAGACTTCTTCAGCTTACTTGCTTTAATTTCTGTTCTTTCAACTGGTGCTTCTTCTGTTTTTAATGGAGTAGGAGCTGATTTTTCCACGCGAGGTGATGGCTCTGCCTTCGGTTGTTCGACCTTGGGCTCCTCGATTTTTGGTTCCTCTACCTTCGGCTCTTCTACCTTAGGTTCTGGCTCTACCTCTACAGGCGTTTCTGTAGAAGCAGCTGATGCCTCCTCCACATGCTTTTCTTCAGAAGAAGCTTGCTTGTTAGCAGCTATAGATCGAATGTTCATCGAGATTAGAATCGCAATAACAATTATAGCAACTACCACACTTACGATAATAGCCATTATGTGTTCATCTCCCTATTATGCTTTTCGTAATCCTGTTGTTTCTTTCGCAATACCCGCTACACGTGCACCTAATGCACGACCAAGCTGTAACCCATCTTCAGAGATAGGGTCTTTGCTGTCAACATCACATGTTACGCCTACACCGTAGTATGAACCGTAAAGAGCATTTTCAGGGATATTTCCTGGTAATCCAGCGATGATCATTCCTTGATGAAGCATTGGTGTAATAAGGTTAAGCATTGCTGCCTCAACTCCACCATGAACGGTTGCTGTTGTACAGAATACAGCCCCAATTTTGTTAATAAGCTTTCCATTTGCCCACAGGTAACCAAGCTTATCGATCCATGTTTTTAAATCTGCACTGATTGTACCGAAATGTCCTGGACCTCCCCAGATGATTGCATCCATATTCGCTAAATCACGAACATCTGCATCATGCACATGATCAATAAATACTTCTGCACCTTCTACACGTCCAGCTCCTTCAGCAATCGCTTCTGCAAGTGCTTTTGTATGTCCACCTTCACTATCGTACACAACATAAATTCTCATATTTCTACCTCCTAGTAATAACGTTTCCACCTAAAAAGAAAGTAATGTATACTACCGACCTAGAAACAAAAGTGAAACAATGAAACCTGGATACGCGCACGTTCCAGGTTTCATCACCTCTTATCTTTTATTAAGATGACTTTGCTTCTTTTGGTGATGGTAACATTGGAAGCTCTTCACGTTTTTGTTTCGCTTTGTCTTTTCGAACGTCACGTAAGAATAAGCTTAAGAACGTACCAACGACACATAAAATAGAAGACCAGTAAAAGGCATCATTGATTCCCATAACGTTCGCATCAATTTGCATTTTACCACCTAATAGTTGCATCGCATAGGTTTTTGCTTGTTCCACCGGAATATGCATGGACTGTGCAACAGATTGAACATATGATTGGAACGAGTGCATGAACTGCGGATTTGCCGTGTTCATTTCGTTCGACATGTTCACTGAATGGAAAACCGTACGATTTGTATAAACCGTTGTAACTAAGCTGATCCCTAGTGATCCCATTACTTGGCGAAGCGTATTCGTCATCGCTGTACCATGACTTGTTAAGTGCTTCGGTAATTGGTTCATACCTGCTGTCATAACTGGCATCATAAGTAATGACATACCAAATGAACGAGCAATGTAAACACCTAAAATCCAAGAATAAGATGTATCGATTGTTAAACGTGTGAATTCAAATGTTGTAATCGTCGTAATGATCATTCCAACGATCGCCAACGGTCTTGGCCCTACTTTATCAAATAAAACCCCTGAAATTGGTGACATGGCCAGCATAATTAATGCACCTGGTAATAGTAATAAACCAGATTGAAGTGGCGTAAACCCTCGAAGGTTTTGTAAGAAAATCGGAAGCAAGAACATTCCTGTAAACATCGCAACTGTAATAACAGCATTGATGACATTCGCTAATGAAAAGATACCGTGATTAAACACTCTAAAGTCTAATAGTGGTCGTTCAGAGCGTAGTTGCTGCAGAATAAATGCAACGATCCCAATAAGTCCAATAATAATTGTTAGTAGAACAACTGGGTCTCCCCAACCATCGCTACCTGCTTGGCTCACACCATATAATAAAGATGCTACACCAACAATTGATAATAACGAACCAATTACATCAAGTCGAACTTGTTTTGGCGGGAACACATTTTTCAGTTTAAACGCTGCAATAGCGAAAATAATTACTCCGAATGGAACAAGCGCGTAGAACATAAGGCGCCAGTCATAGTTTTGGATAACCCAACCAGATAATGTTGGACCAACCGCCGGAGCGAACATCATTGCTAAACCAAAGATCCCCATCCCTCTTCCTCGCATTTCTGGAGGGAAGATCGAAAAGATGATTGTCATAACTAGTGGTTGTAGTACTCCTCCACCAATTGCTTGGATAATACGTCCAATCAGCATAATTGAAAAGTTAGGCGCGATTCCACATACAAGTGTTCCAATTGTGAAACAGAACATTGCGATTAAAAACAGAATACGTGTACCAAACCGCTCAATTAAAAAGGCTGAAAGTGGAATTAACACACCGTTTACTAGCATGTATCCAGTAGATAACCACTGAATAGTTGTAGCAGATACCCCAAACTCATTCATTAAATGCGGCATTGCCACATTTAGAAGCGTCTGATTTAGGATGGCTAGGAACAATCCTAGCATCAAAATAACCAAGAGTGGTATATGACGGCGAATTCCGTTATCCTGTGTTTCAGCAGCTTGAGAAGTCATTCAAACAACCTCCTTTCTTTTTGTTACCTGTGTTACGAACCATTATTTTGTTGAAATTTTTACTTCAGCGTTCATTCCTGGTAATACTTTATCAGAAGGTGCTTTAATTGAAATTTTAACTGGTACTTTTTGTGTTACTTTTGTGTAGTTACCGCTTGTGTTTTGTTGCGGCATTACGGAGAAAGTAGATGTTGTTGCATAACCGATTTCTTCTACTTCACCTTCAAATGTTGTACCTGAGTCTCCATCAACTGTTACGTCTACAGAGTCACCTTTTTCGATATCTTTTAATTTGTCTTCTTTAATGTTAGCTGTAATATACAGATTATTCATGTCTGCAGTTTGTGCAAGAACTTGACCGGCTTGAACCATTTGGTTGTCAGAAGCCTCTTTTTTGATTACTTTACCTTCCATGCTAGAAGATACTCCAACTGTTTGCTTACCATCAGATACTTTACCTACTTGAGCATCTTTTGTTACGTCGTCCCCTTCTTCAACTGTCCATCCAGATAATTTACCAGACGTCGGAGCTACGATTTGACCCATACTTGCTGCTACCTTTGCTTCATCTGTTTTTACGTAGTTGGCACTTTGATAGTAGTAATAAGAACCTCCTGCGATTAATGCAAGAACTACGATCATACCAATAATATTTGTAAGAATTAAGCGTCCTCTGCTCATTGTCAATCTCCTTTCGTTCACCATGCTAATAATTAATAATGATAAAAATAAAAGCTAACATATAATTTATTTAGTTAAACAAAATAAATTTAGACCAAAAAAAAAGGCACTACAATACTTTAGTGAAATTACCTCACTAATTCAAGTAGTTTTTTCTGGATGTAATTCCTCCATTGTTCCATCTAACTTCTTCATGAAATCCATGAATGTAACAACCCCAGACTCCATATCCTCTAGGTTATATTGTGAAGCGGTTTGGATATAGACATCCATTACTTGAGTAAAAACTTCATTTCCTTTTTCTGTTAACTCAATCACAACTGCTCGTCGGTCTTCTTTATCATACCCTCGCTGCAAAAGTTCATTTTTAACAAGATGATCTACCATTCTTGTTAACGAACTTGGCAGCACGTCGACCTTATGAGCTAATTGGCTAACACGAATTGCCCCGTACTTGTGAACCTTAAAAATAATGCGAAATTGTAGCGACGTGATTTCGTAAGGGGTCAATACTTTATCTAAAATTAATTCTTGTTTCTTATGAATTAATCGAAGCCCTTCATTTATACGTTCTAACATATCAATATCACATTCCATTTTGCCCACGAATCTCTTTCACTCCTTTCGAAGAAATTCATCTTTAAATATTAATATTTAAGTAATATAAATATTAATTTACAAAAATAAAAATGTCAACTACTAAAACTTAAATTTTTAATCACTAAAACATTAAACAATTTATTATTACGTATATGCAACCTTTTTGCCTTTGTTTCATAAAATTTTTTCTTCATCGCAATTTAAGAAGAAAGTGAGCGCTCGTAACGTTTTCTTCCCCTCCTTCCTTTTCTTCTAACAAATATGTAATAAAAAGGAAAAAGTTTGACAATTTAATTTAAATTGTTTAACATTTAAGTTAACAAACAATTGAAAAAGGGGATCAGCATGGTAGAAGAAAAAATAGAACTTGCACAAAGTGTCCAAATGTCACTTATTGCTATTAACAAAAAACTCCGACCAATCGTTGATAAAAATTTACAACCATATAAAATTACAGGCCCACAGTTTCACGTTATGCATATGATTGCAAAAGAAGGATTAACAAGAGTTACACAGCTTGCAGACCTAATGAATGTGAAACCGAGCGCAATTACCGTGCTAATGGATCGCTTAATTGATCGCGACTTAGTGGAACGCGTTCACTCCAAACGAGATCGTCGTGTCGTTATGGTGAGTCTCAGTGAACAAGGAAAAGCGCTTCTTGAAGAAATGACTGAATCACACCGCAAACTGATGAATCACTACTTTACACAATTCTCTGTAGAAGAACTGAATACATTCTATCAATTATTTGAGAAGCTAGATGACGTAATCTCAAATACAGAGATTGACTAACATAGAATTTTCTAATCCATTTTTTTGAAAACGATTGCGTAAAAAAAAGACGTTCCCCACACGGAACGTCTTTTTTTACATTAGCGATGAGCAGGAAAATGCGGAAGTACTTCTTCACCTAATTCATGAATAACTTCCTCTGCTGGTCGCTGACTGTCGAATAGCGCGAAAAACAAATGATTGACGCCAATTTCTTTATAAATGCTTAAAAGCTCAATTAACACGTTTCGTCCTGCACGGAAGCCTAGACGGATAGGGGTAATGGATTCATTCGGATCTTCTGACAGATCTAAGTGCATTGGCTGTGTGAATGGTTTAAACTGACCAGGATGGTACTGCTCGACTAGCTCTCGCCACTGTCTAATGGACTCTGCTTGTAAATGCGGCGCACGAGGATAGTACATCCAACCATCTCCATGCTCTGCAAACCAGTCCATTGATTGCTGACTATAGCCTGTGATCATCGTTGGAATTTGCGTTGTCGGTTTTGGTACTAAATTAGCCCCTTGTATTTGTCCAACACTGGCAGCAATTTGAGGATATTCTTCATAGAGCGCTTGCTGTAAGTATTGAAACGACTCAACAAATCTTGCCCCACGATCAGCGTGCGACACGCCTAGTCCTCTAAAATCAGCGCGGCGATCACCTGATGAAACCCCCATAATGAGACGCTCTGGAAACAATTGATCAATCGTTGCGATCTCTTTTGCAATTCGTAAAGGATGACGTAGTGGTAGCACTACCGCTGAAGTTCCAAGCGCGATCTCTTTTGTTTGGCTTGCTAAATAGGTAAGGTAAATCATCATATCATAGATTTGACCTACCGCCGGATCACCAAACATTGGATCTTCTAGTAACACATCGCGGAACCATAACCCTGTAAACCCATATTTCTCTGCCAATTGAGACAGCTCTACTTGCTTTTCCATCGTTGGAGTAGCAAATTGATAATTCTCTAACGGAATATGAAGCCCTAGCGTGAGCTCTCCCTCTTTGTACATACGATTGTAAGCATGGTGATTAGAAAATGTGTTCATATGTCTTCCTCCTTCTTCTCTCGCCTCACTCTGTGGTGAAGCTGCTGTTGAAGGTCATTATGAAGCATATAAGTTAACGTGAGAAGTACGCACTTTTAAGTTCGATAGGTACTTTTAAGTGCCATTATTTTGCCTTCATAAAATCATAAGTCGTCCAGCATCGATTCATCACAATGCCTTTTTCTTCTGCGTACTCGTCTCCCCACTCACACATCGCAAATAACGTAGCCTGCAGCTTTTTCCCTTGAGAAGTAGTGGAATACTCCACTTTTGGAGGTACTTGCTGATACACCGTTCGTTCAATTAACCCGTGATGCTCAAGCTCACGTAGCTGCTGAGTGAGCATTTTTTGCGTAATTCCTGGTAATGAACGTCTTAATTCATTAAAACGTTTCACCCCTTCATTTAAGTTCCATAAAATAAGAACTTTCCACTTTCCGCCTATAACATCTATCACTAAATCAATAGCACATTGATATTCTTTTTCAAGCTCTTTCACGACTTTCACCTCTTTGTAGTTTCTAAATGGATACTACCTTACGAAATAGTGCCTACTTGTTTTTTAGAACAATGGTATCTATTATAAACCATATCGAAAATACAGCTCAAATTTAAAGGGAGATGACATAAAAATGAAAGCATTACTTTTACATGATAAAGGACAGTGGGCGAACATGAAGCTAGAGGAAATCGAGACGCCTAAGCCAAAAAGCGGAGAAATTTTAGTCGAGGTTCATGCCGTTGGACTGAACCCTGTTGATTACAAGACGGCAACAGGTGGAAACCCTGCTTGGACATACCCACACATTTTGGCAGTAGACGTTGCAGGAACAGTCGCAGCCATTGGTGAGAGTGTGACACAATGGAACATCGGAGATCGCGTTGTTTACCACGGCGATTTCACCAAAAGAGGTGGATATGCTGAATTTGCGATTACTACAGCTCACAGCGTATCACGAATTCCTGAAAGTATTTCTTATGAGGAAGCAGTATCTCTTCCATGTGCAGGATATACAGCGTATCAAGCTTTGTTCCGCAAGCTTCCTCTTAACAACGTGAAAACGATTATGATTCACGGAGGAGCTGGTGGTGTAGGTGGATTTGGTGTCCAACTAGCTAAGCTTGCAGGCCTAGAGGTGTTCTCAACGGCTTCCTCTCATAACCATGAATACGTCAAATCTCTCGGTGCTGATCACGTTTTTGACTACCGAGAAGAAGATGTAACAGCGAAAGTAATGGAGCTTACGAATGGCCGCGGTGTCGATGCAGTAGTTGACGCAGTAAGTCGTCAAAACGCGACAGATTCATTAGATATGCTTGCTTATATGGGACACATGGTCTACATCGCTGGAGCACCTGATTTCACTAAAATTAAAGGCTTCACGAAAGTCGTTTCTTATCACGAAGTTGCCTTAAATGCAGCACATCAGTCCGATGATCAATCGCCACAAGAAGATCTAGCAAAAATGGGCGACGATATGCTGTCTCTATTAGAGCAAAAGAAAATTAAATCGTTACTTGAAGAAGTTATCACGCTTGAAGAAGTCCCAGCAGCGCTAGTACGCTTGTCAGAGCGTCACGTCCGCGGGAAAATTGTCGCAAAAATAAAATAAGCTGTGAAAGAAGGCCGCGCTAAACGGCCTTCTTTTTTAAAAGCCGAAAGAGGTAGTTCCCCCATCAACGAGTAAGTTTTGACCGGTGACGTAACTAGATCCCTTTGCTGCGAAAAAAACAACGGGCGTAATAATTTCGTCAATTGTTCCGATACGACGCATCGAATTACGATTTTCAATAGGACGTCTAAACTCATCATCCTCGAGCGCTTTGGCATTTAGAGACGTTTTCACAAACCCAGGGCTCACAGCATTAACAGTAATGTTATAAGGAGCTAGCTCACTCGCTGTTTGCTTAGTAAAGTGAACGACCGCTGCTTTACTAGGTCCATATGCAGTTGAAAAAGAAAGCGTAATTTCACTGGACATGGACGCAATGTTGATAATTCGCCCGTAACGCGCTTCCTTCATTTTACGGGCTACAACTTTGGTCGTTAGAAAAACAGACGTAACGTTCGTTTTCATAATCTTCTCCCATTCTTCCTGTTCCAAATGATCTAACGTTTTTCGAACGGTTGCTCCCGCATTATTCACGAGGACATCGATTTTTCCAAATCTCTTTATAACCTCTTCTGTCATCCTCTCGATTTGCTGTTCATCTGTTACATCACAAACAAGACCGAGCGTCTCATTAGCCGTTTCACTTTGAATATCATTGGCCGCTTGTTGAATAGTCGAAGCATTTCTCCCAAGCACTACAACCTTTGCTCCTAGAGTGGAAAAAGATCGTGCGAGCGTAAACCCTATGCCCCTGCTTGCTCCTGTAACCACTACGACTTGATCTCGGAAATCAAATAACTTCATCTCCTGCTCTCCTCCTCTGTTTCTACCGAATTTCGTCAGTTCATGATTATGATTTTTACTTTCCCCATTTCGACTGGTTTTAAGAAAAAAATTTTAGGGTAGCTTGTATCTTACAACATAAGATTGGACGAACTGTGCTTCTGGTTCGGAAATAGCACGGGCTAATAGTCTAAAAAGGGGGAAAAGAGATGGCTGTACATACTCAAAAACAAAAGGTAGGTTGGAAGACCACTCTTGCTTACGGGTCCGGTGACATTTTTGGCGGTGGCTCCATTGCCATTATCGGTCTCTGGCTCATGTTTTTCTACACAAAATTCGGCGGCTTAACTGCTACACAAGCAGCATCTATCCTAGCGATTTCTCGTTTTATTGACGCCTTTTTTGATCCTTTAATGGGGTATATCACCGATAACTTTCATCGAAGCAAATTCGGCAAACGATTTGGGCGAAGAGGATTTTTCTTCTTGCTTGGAATTCCGTTTTCGTTAACCTATTCATTGCTCTGGATCAGTGATTTAGGCTACTGGTATTACCTTTTAACATACATTCTTTTTGGACTAGTCTTTTCGTTAATTACCGTTCCATATGAAACACTCTCAGCAGAAATGACGCGAGATTTTAACGTACGCTCACGTCTCACGACCGTACGCCTTATTTTCTCACAGGGCTCTACCTTCTTAGCAGCATGGCTTCCTGGTGTATTAATTGGGATTTACGGCGAAAAGTCTCCGTTTTCTTTTTTCTTAATGGGTGCAGTCTTCTCGATCATTTTTGCGATTATTATGATTGGCTTGTACCGTTTCACATTTGAAGAACCAGTAACAGAAAAGGTGAAGGAGCCTCTTCACTTTAAGGAAGATATGAAAAAGCTTTTTAAAGGACTACTTTCAACCTTCAAAATTAGAACTTTCAGATTACATACATTAATGTATGCAGGCGCTTATGCAGCACAGGACATCTTCGGGGCTACATTTGCTTATTACGTTGCCTTTGCTTTAGGAGAAAATACGGTTCTTGCTTCCAAACTCTTAAGCACGATGGGCATTATCCAAATGATCTTTATTCCCGTTTTTGCTTGGGCTTGTGTGAAGCTCGGAAACGGCTCGGCTTATCAAATTGCTTTAGGCACTGTCTTCGTATCCATACTTGCCTACATAAGCGTGTATTACTTCGCTTCCGCACACGTTGTGGCTATGCTTTATGTGATCGCGATCTTCATGGGGATTGGCAGAAGCGGAACTTATTTTGTTCCGTGGAATATTTATAGTTTTATCCCTGATGTTGATCAAATGCTGACAAGGGAACGTCGTGAAGGAATTTTTGCGGGTACGATGACCTTTATTCGAAAGCTTGTGCAGTCCATTGCTCTTTTCTTAGTCGGTATCATTCTTGACAGCTTTGGGTTTGCATCCGGTAATACCGCTCAACCTGCTCAAGCAATTACAGGTATTATGGTCGTATTCGGAATAGGAACTCTCTTATTCGTAGCATTCGGCTTTATCGTTTCACTTCGTTTTAAACTTAACAAACATAGACATGAAGTACTACTTACAGAAATTCAACGTCTTGAGAGCGGTGGCTCTATGCAAGATGTCGATGATCATACAAAAAAAGTAGTGGAAGAATTGACTGGATGGGAATATGAACGTACGTGGGGAAACAATGATATAGGTAACGCCCCTCCCCCAAAGCAACCAAAGACAACGTTCGTTAACATCTAACTAAAAGGATGAATCGCGGAAAGTGATTCATCCTTTTTAAAGTTGTATAAGTTCAACTTTATTTCTCTCTTCTAATACTATTGAATTCATTCTACTAATATAGCTTTTGCTAATATTATTGCTCTAGACCCACATGATTCTGTAATGGTACGATAGAAAAGCTGATTTTTTAGATATCGTATGAGGTGAAGAAATGACTAAAAGCAGAGAGTCCATCGCGAAAAAAGTAGCCTGGATTAGCGTATGGAGTAACATTGTTTTAACAGTAGGAAAAATGATTATTGGCTACTCGAGTAACAGTGATGCCGTATTTGCTGACGGTATTCATTCAGCAGCAGATGTCTTCGCATCCATTATCGTACTTATTGTTATTCGATTAGCTAATAAACCAGCGGATGATGACCATCCTTATGGCCACGGAAAAGCAGAAGTTATCGTATCAGGGATCGTCGGAATTATTCTTTTTCTCGTCGCCATGTACATTGTCTTTGAAGGTGTATCAGGGTTTTTCCATCCTATTGAATCACCAACACTTATGGCCATGTGGGTAGCATTGTTCTCGTATGTAGCCAAAATTCTTCTATACCAGTATTCACTAAAAACGGCGAAAGCCCAACAAAGTAAAGCTATTGAAGCCATTGCGTTTGATCACAAAGCAGATATTATTGCTTCTATTGCCGCAGCAATGGGTGTTATTGTGTCCATCGTTGGTAAACAAGAGAAAATTCATTTTCTTCTATATGGAGATAAAGTAGCCAGCATTTTCGTTGCCTTTTTGATTTTCCGTATTTCTTGGCAAATGATGAACGAGGCCTTTCAGATTTTAATGGAACGAAACGTGGCACCAGATCTTTTAGAGGAATTTACTGCAACGATTGAATCATTTCCTGAAGTAAAACGAATTGATCTTATTCGCGCACGTGAGCACGGACACTACATATTAGTAGATGTTCGCATCTCAATTGACCACTTCAAAACGATCAAACAAGGGCACGACTTAGGACGAGAAATTAAAAAGGTACTGATGGCCAAAAATGATCACATTCAGGAAGTACTTATTCACTTAAACCCCTATTTTCCCGAATAAAAAAAGCGACAGGAGCTAATTCCTGTCGCTTTTCGTTTATTTCTGGTCTGTTTCACTCGTTGTTTTCTCTTTTTCACTTTCTTTATCTGAGGTTGTTGTATCCTCATCGTGATTGTAGTTATATTTCGAGCGATCTACAGGCTTAAATCCTTTTGGTTCGTAGAAACGTAATAAATCTCCGTATACTACTTTGTCTGAAAGATTAAGTCGTTTTTGAGCGATTTCTGAATAACGTTTTGTCTCATCGTTCGCTTCAATACGCTCACCTGTTTGCATATTGTAATACTTATCGTTAATAGAAGCAGTCGTTGGACTTACGTAGTCTCCGTTACGGAACGGAACGACCGGTGAATGTTCTTTCGACATTAAGTCTGTACCAAACTGAATGTAATCTTCTGTATCAATTCCTAGTAAGTGTAGGAGTGTTGGAAGAACGTCAATTTCACCACCGTACTGGTGTTGAATACCACCCTTCATACCCGGTACACGAATATAAAGAGGTACTTTTTGCAAGTTAGCATTATCTAGTGGCGTAATTTCTTTACCTAAAATTTGAGACATTGCTTTGTTGTGGTTCTCTGAAATACCATAGTGATCACCATATAAAACAATGACAGAGTTGTCGTATAGACCAGATTTCTTCAGATAATCAAAGAAATCTTTTACTGATTCATCTAAGTAACGCGCTGTTTGGAAGTAGCGGTCAACTGATCCATCCCCTGTTGTTGCTGGTCCAATGGTAGCTTCGCTATCTTCGATTGGATAAGGGAAATGGTTAGAAAGCGTAATAAACTTCGTATAGAACGGTTGCTTTAATGACTCTAGCATCGGAATAGACTCTTTAAAGAATGGTTTATCTTTTAGTCCGTAGTTCACAACGTCTTTTGAATTCATGTCGTAGTAACTAGCATCAAAGAAGTGATCAAAACCGATAGATTTGTAGATTTCATCACGATTCCAGAATGTTTTATAGTTACCGTGGAAGACTGCTGATGTATACCCGCGCTGACCTAGAATAGCTGGTGCAGCTTGGAGAGTATTCTGTCCCTTCGTTGAGAAAACAGATCCCTGTGGCAATCCAAACATGGAGTTTTCTAACATAAATTCTGCGTCAGACGTTTTACCTTGACCTGTTTGGTGATAGAAGTTATCAAAGTATAACGTATTTTGGTCTTTTGTTAATGAGTTTAAAAACGGTGTAACTTCTTGTCCGTTTAACTTGTAATTAATTAAGAAGTTTTGGAAAGATTCAAGGTGAACATAAATTACGTTCATTCCTTTCGCTTTTCCGAAATATGCTTTGTTTGGCTCTGCGTACGTAGCTTTTGTAAAGTTACTTACCTCTGTTACGTCATTACTGTCTGCGAGTGCACGCTGTGCTGATGACTTCGTGCTCTGAATTGCATCATAAATGGTGTAGTTGTAAGCACCTAAGTACTTCACAATGTAGTTACGGTCAAACGTTCTTGTTAATAATTGTGGACGATCTGATTCAGCTAACGCAAGGTTTGTGCTGAAAAACAAAATCCCTAGCAAGAACACGCCCGTAATTTTTCTACCACTCAAGCGAACAGGCTGTGGTTTCGCAACCTTGAACACAACAAGTGCAAGTAGAATGAAAGTATCTAAGAAATAAAGAGGGTCATATCCAGATAAAAGCTCTAGAATACTACCACCTAAATCCCCAAAGTTCTTTGTCTGTGTAAGCGTTGGAATCGTAATAAAATCGTTAAAGAAACGATAATAAACAACATTTGCATAAAGTAGGATCGACATAAGGAGATTTAAAATAATCATCCAGATGTAAGAACGTCTTCCTTTCGCAAATAACGCAAACCCAAAGAAGAGAATTGCTGAACTAATAGGGTTCATAAAAAGTAAAAACTTTTGCATGTCGTTATCGATACCTAAGTTAAACTCCGCACGATAAGCAGCGTAAGTTTTTAGCCAAAATAGTACGACAGCTAAAAAGAAGAAACCAAGATGCTTATTTAATACATGTTGGTCTCTCGATAGCAGGTTTTTCATTTTCACACCTCTTACTAATTATTAAATTTTCAACGTGGCTTGTAGGATTGAAATTACCTCATCAATCCTTCTAAGCGGCGACAATCTGTTCTTCACTTAACACACTCTACTTCTATTAAGACGAATAGAACGGCTAAAAAGTTTCAAAATGTTAGCACATTAGAGGCAAGACGGTAACAGAAGGTTCATAACGTCCCAAATAAACATTGTACACAGAAACGTGTAAAAAACAAATAAAAATCTTATGAATCTATATTTCTACGGACAACTCTCATTAAATAGTAGCAGATTTTCGTCAAAAAAGCGAAGGTTCTTCCTTGATAAAATTCCTACAAAATTTTACTTTTTTCTATCTATTCCCTTTTTTACAAACAAATAAGCCTCCAAATATGTGGAAGGCTTATTCGTGTAAAAAATTGTGCTTAGCAATTATTTGTTGGATGCTAAATTCATTCTTCTTTTCTTTGGAGAATCCTGATAAAAATAGGACAATGTAATAACGAGATAGATACACATTGTAATAACCGTTTGAATGATTGACGTTGTAAACAAAATTCCGAAGAAAATAGCAATGATACAAATTAGAGCAAACCATGTTGTATACGGAAACCATTTCACATGGTATTTTTGAACATCAACATCACCCTTGCTTCGTGAACGAAGATGAGCCAATGTAATGAAGAACCAAATAAATAGCACTGTATAGCTTAATGATCCCATTAAGTAGTTAAAGGTTTGGTCTCCCGCTACAAAGGAAATTAACACGCCTAAATATAAAGCGGCCGTACACGTAATCACCGCTACAAACGGCACTCGTTTCTTAGAAAGCTTTGAAAATATTTTAGGCACTTTTCCATCTTCAGACTGTGTAAATAATACACGAGATGATGCATACAATCCTGAATTCATAGACGAGAAAATCGCTAACAAAATGATGGCATTCATAATATCACTTGCGTACGGAATACCAATGCTATCAAATACGATGACAAAAGGACTCTGTGACGACTCGTTTACTTTATCCCAAGGCATCAAGCTGACGATAATAAGGAACGGCAGAACGTAAAACCCAACGATACGTACGAACGTATTTCGAATTGCTTTTGGAATCACTTTTTCGGGATTCTGAGCTTCGGCAAGCGTTACTCCGATCATTTCGGTTCCACCATACGAATATACGACCACAAGCATTGCTGCAATTAATCCTTTTGTGCCATGTGGGAAAAATCCGTCGTGAGCAGTTAAGTTAGCAAATCCTGTTGGTTCATGACCTTGAAACGGAACAAATAGCAGCAATACACCGAAAATAATGAACAAGACAATGACTGCAATCTTAACGGATGCCATCCAGTACTCCGCCTCAGCAAACAGCTTTACGGAAAAAACATTTAAAAGAGTGATAAGGATCGCAATTAATAAAACTAATAGCCAAGTCGGCACGGAAGGGAACCAGTATTGAATGAACATTGCAGCAACAATTCCTTCCGCTGCAATATTTAGCACCCACATTTTCCAGTAAATCCAATCCAAGAAGTGTGCTGAAAAATTCCCTAAAATAGGTTGTACCAAATCACGAAATGTTCGAGCATTGGGATTTTTCACAGCCATCTCTGCGAGTCCCTGCATAATAAATAAAAGAATAATTCCACCAATTAAATACGCTACGATAACGGCGGGACCTGCAATGTCAATCGCTGCGCTACTTCCTTTAAACAGCCCTGCTCCAATTGCACCTCCAAGAGCTAGCATCATGATGTGCCTTGCTTGCAATGTTCGTTTTAGCTGTTGATTACCTTTTTCCATAAGCTTCTCCTTTCACTCATCACTTTTATAGGGTGTCATATGTTACGTAGATCAATTCGAGATCAATAAAAAAAGGCCAATCGTCTCTTTAATGAAAGAGACGATTGGCCTTCAACCGCGGTACCACTCTTTTTGATCTAATGATTATTAGATCCAGCTTGTATGGCCTGTTAACGAAGGCAAACCGTCAAAACTTAAAAGGATAACATTCCGTTCTGCTTTTCCACTTACAAGCGAGTTCAAAGATTTCTTTGGCTGCGTTCCACCACCCCGCAGCTCTCTGGTAACAAAGAAAAAACTTTTACTACTCTTGATCGTCGTGTTTGTTTATATGTTGTAAAACTATTTTATTAATAAGTATTTTCAAAATATATATATTTTTTTCAGACTTGTCAACCATTTTTTTAGAATAGTTAAAATTGGTAGTTAATAAAGAAAGCGATTGCATAAAAACGAAAGCGTGTTCATTCTATTTTATTGATTATATCTAGCAATCATCTCCCTTTCCTTACTAATACATACCTTCTTTTCATTCCTGCCTAAAACAGAAAAATGATGTTGAGAAATAGTTTCACAACTTAAGTTGGATATAAAGATTTCTGAATATATTGTATATTTAACATCAATGACGATTTTTTACAGAGAGGAGAATGAGTACATGAAAAAAAATGAAAACAAGTTGCAGACACGGCATATTTCAATGATTTCGATTGGCGGAATTATTGGCGCTGGTCTATTTGTTGGAAGTGGTAGCGTCATTAACGCAACGGGACCAGGTGCTATTCTTTCTTATGCAATTGCTGGTTTTCTCGTTGTGCTTCTTATGAGAATGCTTGGAGAAATGGCGGTCACCAATCCGGACAGCGGTTCGTTCTCCACCTATGCGAAAGAAGCAATTGGCCCTTGGGCAGGGTATACGGTTGGATGGCTTTACTGGTTTTTTTGGGTTATTGTCGTTGCAATTGAAGCTACGGCTGGTGCAGCAATCGTCCATGAATGGGTCCCCCAGCTTCCCATTTGGTTACTGAGTCTTATTTTAACGTTTTTATTAACTCTTTCAAATTTAGTTTCCGTCAAGTCATTTGGTGAATTTGAGTACTGGTTTTCGATGATTAAAATTTTAGCGATCATTGCCTTTATGGGAATTGGGATTGCCATTATTTGCGGGATTTTTCCTAACGTTCCTTCACCAGGAACGTCGAATTTATTTGGCCATGGTGGCTTTATTCCAAACGGTGGTACGTCCGTCTTTATCGGTGTGATAACCGTGGTGTTCTCATACTTCGGAACCGAAATTGCAGCCATTGCAGCCGGCGAAGCCAAATCTCCTCAGAAGTCCCTCTCCATTGCGATTAACAGCGTGATTTGGCGAATTTTACTATTCTATATTGGATCTATTACCGTGCTCGTCACCCTTCTCCCATGGAATCAAGGAAGCTTGCTAAAAAGCCCTTACGTAACGATGCTAAAAATGGCGAACATTCCTGGCGCAGCAGAAATTATGAATGTTGTGATCTTAGTTGCTGTCCTATCCTGTCTAAACTCAGCCCTTTACACCAATTCAAGAATGATTCATTCATTAGCTAAAAAAGGACAAGCTCCTCGTGCTTTTGCAAAAGTGAATAGTCGTGGTGTTCCTATTAGAGCCGTTTGGATTAGCACGATCGCTTCTTACATATGTGCTATTTTTAGCTTTGTGTCACCTGACAAATTGTTTTTATTCTTAATTAACTCTTCCGGTGCGATTGGTTTAATTGTTTATTTAAGCATCGCCATTTCTCATCTACGACTGCGTAAAAACACACCAAAGAAAAACTTGCCAGCCATGAAAATGTGGCTCTTCCCTTACTTAAACTATTTTACGATTGCCGCGATTACCATCATTTTAATCTCAATGGCTTTCATTGAATCGTTACGTTCTCAAATCTTCTTAACGCTCCTCGTAACAGGGCTTGTTATTTTTTCATACTTTTTTGTACGCAGAACTCCTGTCAGCACCCAGCACGTTCCTCCACCAACGGTAGGCGAGAAAATAACAGACTAATTGTTTAGGGCAGCTCATGAGCTGTCCTATTAGCATGTTTCCGCTTGTAAAACCACTTCAAACAACATATTCATGTGTTTTCACTCCTCATTGACAACTTTTTTCAATGTCGTTATTATTTTCACTATACCAACCAGACGGTTTAGTTTAGGAGTGAATAGCTAGTGTCAAAACGAAATGAGATCTTAAAAGCAGCTTCAGCGGTCATCGCATCTCAAGGACTATCGAACCTAACGCTTGATGCAGTAGCAAAAGAAGCGGGCGTAAGTAAAGGTGGTCTTCTTTATCATTTTCCAAGCAAGGATGCGCTCATTGAAGGAATGAGTCGCTTTGCTATTGATGAATTTAATCAGGAGGTAGAAAAGGAACAAGAGCAAACAAAGTCGTTCATTCAAGCGTATGCTCAAGCAACCCTTAACGACCTAGATCATCCCCAATCATTAAATTTGGATACGAGTCTGCTAGCTGCCATTGGAAACAATCATGACTTGCTGCATCCTTGGCAGGAGCAATATGAAAAGTGGGATAAGCAAATCCGAAACGGTGGCGAAAACGTGGATTTATCGCTTATTATTCGCTTCGTTTGCGATGGCTTATGGTTTAGCAAAATGTTTGGCCTTCAGCCAGTAGAAAAGGAACGCCAAGACCGCATGATGAAATACTTGTTTACTTTGCTAGAAAAGGAGTCGAACGTATGATTAGCTATTTTACGCTAGCCCTTGCGATTGTAGCAGAAGTGTTCGGGTCTTCTATGTTAAAAGCATCAAACGGTTTTTCTCGCGTTCTCCCAATCGTAGGGATTGCAGCGGGCTATGCCATTGCTTTTTATTCTCTTTCAATTGCGTTAAAAGGACTGCCACTCGGGATGGTTTATGCCACATGGTCTGGAGTAGGTACGATTTTGACCGTGTTGACGGGGATTTTATTTTTCCAAGAAACGATTAATCAAAAAGGTGCACTTGGAATTTTCATTTTATTAGTTGGTATTACCTTATTAAATTTCACAAAATAAAGGAGCTCACAATATGAAAGGTGCTTTTTATCTTGCACTTGCCATTGTTGCCGAAACATTTGGTTCAACAATGTTAAAGTATTCAAACGGCTTTACCATTCTTCTTCCGTCTATAGGAGTTGCGATCGGATATCTAATCTCATTTATTTCTCTAAGCCTTGCCTTAAAAAGTATTCCTCTTTCGTCCGCCTATGCCACTTGGTCAGGTGTGGGAACGGCGCTTACGGCTATTTTAGGTGTCATTCTGTTTAATGAACATATGAGTCTAATGAAAGTGCTGGCTCTTATGCTTGTGATCGTCGGCATTGTCATTCTGAATACATCACAGTCAACCGAAAAACAAAAATCAATTTAGAACGAAAAAAAACATAGGCATCGCCTATGTTTTTTAATCGTCGCTATTTAACACACCTAAAATACGAAGTACGTATAAGAATAGGTTAATAAAGTCTAAATATAAATTAAGTGCTAAAAGTGGAACCGCTTCTTCAGAAATTCCATGTTGTTTCATTTGATTGAAGTCATATAAAATATATAAACTAAACACTACCGCACCAATCATTGAAAAGATTAGAACACCCGTGCTTGTCATTGGGCTGAACATCGCAATAATACTTCCAACAATTAATGCCAGCACCGCTACTAATAAGAACGAACCAAGGAATGATAGATCCTTTTTCGTTTTTGCTCCGATAAAACCAAAAACGATAAATGTTCCTGCTGAAATACCAAACGCCGTTAAAACAATGTTAGCACCTGTTTGTGACAAATAATAGCTAATCGTCGGATAAAGCGTAATTCCTGAAATAAACGTAAATACGTAAACAAACGCATAACCAACCATTTTCTTTTTACGTAACCAAAAGGCAGCGATTAACATTCCAATTTCCACAACGGCTAACGGTAACATAAACGCCGTTGGAACGTATTGTCCTACATATAGACCAACTGTTGCAATTAAAAGTGAGATGATAAACGTTACCAACACTTTTTGAAACAGTGAACGACTTTGTACGTGTAAAGCTTCCATAAACATCCTCCTTTTATCAAGTACATTCATACATAAAAGGTTATAAAAAACCTTCTAATCTCTATTATATACATTTATCCCTTAGTTTTACAGAAAGATCATTTCTTCTTAAAAAATCCATTCAATAGCTGTGAGTGCAAGTCCAATCATAAATCCACACACTGCTCCATTTACGCGAATCCACTGAATGTCCTTCCCAATCTTGTTCTCAACCATGTTAATGAGCGTTTCATTATCAAGCTTATCCAAATTTTCTTGTACGAGGGAACCAATTTTTTCATGATTCTCTTCAATGAGGTTCGTAATCTGCTGATGAACCCATTGCTCCATTTTATTCAGACGTTCTTCGTCCTGCTTAAGCTTTTGTAGCATATTCGCAAGGAACGGAAGAACATACGTGTCTGTATAGGCAGGGTCATGAATAAAACGCAATGCTTTTTCTTTGCCCTGATTCAGCATGTCAGTAAGCGCTTGGGTCATATTCATATCCGTAACAAATTGATCCTTCAAAGAGTTTACTTCTGAGATCATAGAATCGTTTGTTTTAGCTTTTTCCAGCTCTTCGCGAACCCGGCTTAAAATAGCGTGACGATTCGGATTATCTTCTTCCTTCATACTACCAAGAATGCTAAGTAATAAGCTTTGTAGAATGCCGCCAAGCTTTTCCTCGTTTAAGAAACTTTGAAATGATTTTAACGCAAACTGTAAAATACCATCAAGCTTAATATTATCAAGCGCCTCTAACGCAATTCTTCCTAGGCGCAGACTTGTTTCTTCTTTTCTTCCCCACTCTTCCACACGGTCAAGTATATAGTCGAGTGCTTTTTGATCATACTCTTTGCGAATGACCTGTTCAATAAGACCTTCAATCACACGCTTCATATCAAACGAGTGGAGCGCTTTTCTCAGCTCTTTCTCGACAAGAGGAACAAGCTTTTCCACCTCAATCTTTTGCACAAACTGTTCGCTTACAGAAACAATTCCTTTCCGCAACGATTCAGACGTAATCTGCTTTTCTGCCACGGAAATAAATCGATCAGTAAAACTCACCTTCTGAATTTTATCTTGAATGCTTTCTTTTGATAGCCATTCATCTTTCACAACGCTCACAATCGCATTGGTCATTTTCTTACGGTTTTTAGGTAGAAGTGCGGTATGTGGAATGGGCAGACCTAACGGATGACGAAACAAGGCTGTTACCGCAAACCAATCGGCTAAACCACCGACAAGACCTGCTTCAAATCCACCTTGAAGAAGCTGTCCCCACCACGCCCCTTGTAGAGGCATCGTCGCCACAAATCCTGCTCCCATAATACCTAACGAGATACTAGCAAGATGCTTTGATTCATATTTTTTCTCTGATTTCATTTTGTTCATCCTTTTATTATGTTAATACGGACCTATTTAAATTTTACCTAAAAAGAGACAACCTCTCAACTTTCGTTGTCTCTTACATTCTTTTAAAGGGATAGTAGCGGGTGCGGGTTATGAACGATAAATTCCCCGTCCACTACATCTACTTCAATATCTTTCATATAACGCCAATCAGCTTGGTTCACTAAAACTGTAATACCACTTATCTCTTCTGTTAAATCCCCATCTTGAGGAGAAAGAGCGAGACTAAACGAATACTGATATTGGTTGCAGCATTCGCTCTTAATACGAATACGCAAAAAACCTTCTTCTCCTAGCTCTTGGTGAAGCGCCTGAACATAGTTGGCTGCTCGTTCTGTAACTTTCATCATCTGTCATCTCCCTTACCGTTAAGTATATACAATCACTACCCGATAGAAAAGTATTGTCAAATAGGCATTTTTCTTATTTTTTTGATTTTTCCGTGAATAAACTATTTACAAATTATGCATATTATAATATAGTGAATTTACTTAATGCTTTTAAAGGAGGAATGTATGATGAAAAACATGTTAACGAATATCTCAACTAATTTCATATCACAGCCCTCTATGGAGAAAAGCATATAAGATCCTTTTAATGACTTGTAATGTTGATGATCCGTAGGCTGTGAGCATAAGCCAACGGTTTTTTAATTTATATAGGGGTCGTTTCCCTATGCATGGAGACCGGTGAGCCGGTCTCTTTTTTTATGATCTACATTCAATCATTGGAGGAATTAATTTGAATTTAACACAATTAGGCTGGAACGAATCATTTAATCAGAACTTTTCATCTTATCAAAAAGAGGGTTACACGGTAGGTCGTGTAGCGCTTGAACATAAACGAATATACCGCGTCCTCACTGAGCATGGTGAGCTCTTATCTGAAATTACAGGAAAAATGCGTCACGATGCTATCGAACGTGAAGACTTCCCAGCAGTTGGTGACTGGGTTGTGATTAGCCCTAGAGTTACTGAACAAAAAGCATCCATTCATGCGGTTCTACCACGAAAAAGCAAGTTCTCTCGTAAAAAGGCAGGTAACACAACAGAAGAACAAATTGTCGCAGCAAACGTCGATACGATCTTCATCGTAAACGCACTGAACACGGATTTTAATTTACGACGAATTGAGCGGTATTTACTGTTGGCCTGGGAAAGCGGCGCAAACCCTGTCATTATCTTAAGTAAAGCCGATCTTTGCGGTGATGTTATGAGCAAAATTGAAGAAGTCGAAAGTATTGCGATGGGTGTACCCATTCACGCTATTAGCGCTGAATCTGGAACAGGGTTAGACGAACTTGCCACCTACCTTCAAGAAGGCAACACCGTCGCTCTATTAGGATCGTCAGGTGTTGGAAAATCCACTTTAACGAATGCACTTTACGGTGCATACAAGCAGGAAGTGAACACAATTCGTGAAGATGATGACAAAGGTCGCCATACGACTACTCACCGAGAATTAGTGCTCATACCAAGCGGAGGCCTTCTCATTGATACACCAGGAATGAGAGAGCTACAGCTATGGGAAGCGGATGAAGGGCTCAGCCATAGTTTTTCAGATATTGAAGAGCTGACGACACAATGTCGTTTTCGGGATTGCAAGCATAAAGGAGAGCCAGGATGCGCCATCCAGCAGCACCTAGAAAATGGCTCACTGGACGCTAGTCGTTATCAGAGCTATCTGAAGCTTCAAAAAGAGCTGGCATTTCTCGCTCGAAAAGAAAATCAGCGTGCTGCTCTTGCTGAAAAAGCGAAATGGAAGAAGCTTGCGGGTGACAGAACAAAATTTAATCGAAAATAAGAAGACCCCCGTGTATTCCCTACACGGGGGCTTTTTTATATCGTAAGCGGAACCTTCACAATGACCTTAAATAAATCGCCGTCAATTTCAATGTTCATTTTACCGCCGTGAAGATCAACAATGGATTGAGCAATCGCTAGACCTAGCCCTGACCCTTCGGTGTTACGCGATGCATCAGCTCGCTTAAAGCGTTCGACGAGCTCTGCGGCATCTTCATTTAATTCATATTTTGCCACATTTTTCACAACAAACTCTGCTACGTCTCCTACCTTTTTCAGTGATACATAGACTCTTGTTCCTTCAAGCGCATACTTACTCGCATTAACAATTAAGTTATCGAGAACCCGCCACCACTTTTGTCCATCAACATAAGCAAGTAACGGTTCAGTCGGAGTCGTCACCTTTAGTGACAGGCTTGCCTTCTCCATTTGCTCCTGATGCTCTGCAAGGGCCTGCTGAAGCAATTTTGTTAAATCAATTCGCTGCTTTTGTAATTCCAAATTGCCGCTTGCCATTTTAGATACTTCAAATAAATCTTCGATGAGCGTTTTTAAGCGCTGTGATTTTCGGTCCAGAACTTCTACATAATGATGACGATCTTCTTCCGTAAGATCTGGATTTTTCAATAAATCCGTATACGTAATAATCGAAGTCAAAGGTGTGCGCAGATCGTGACTCACATTTGTAATCAGTTCGGTTTTTAAGCGTTCGCTCTTTGCCTGTTCCTTCTTCGATACGTGAATACCTTCTTTCATCTGATTTAACATTGTCGCCTGCTTCGCAAAAATAGAGTTCCCCTTCACTTCTACAGGATCATTTAACGTGCCCGTTGCAATTTGATTTGTTGCAATCATGAGCTTATTTAAGTAACGAATGCGATGAAAGACGATAAATAGCGCTGGAAGACCAATAACAAGAACACATATGATGTAGACTAAAACCATCTCTGGCATCGCGAATACTAATGATGTTCCGACACCCCACATAAATAGAACAAACAGTATGATCGCCACTTGAAAAGCGATTGGTGAATCTGAAAAAGCTTCACGCAACATTTGAAACGGCTTAACAATTAACAACCTCCATGCGCGCATAAAGGCGCTTGTGTTCCATTCTTCTCTCAGATTCTTTCCTTCTTTTAGTTCCTCTATTAGCCACACCGTTTGCAAGATTCCGAAGTAGATAAGTAACGTCCCTATTAGTAATGCAAGGAAGAACTCTAGAAAAAAATCTAAGTTCGTGTTGACATGAAAGGCTGAACTTCCCCCCCATAGGGATACTGGTAGAACTAACAACATCGTGAAAAGCCACAGAACTACTTTGACATCAATGAAAAACGTACGATATGCCCGTTGTAACAGCTGAATATTAAACCATTCTTTACGACATTTATATACAAATAGTAAAAACAATAAACTAAGAATTCCACATACGATGGTTACATAGAAAACAATTCGCTGATGTTGAAAATCCTGATAGTTTTGCCATTCAGAAAGCTTCTTTTCCGGAACAATAATGGTTCCTTTATAAAAAACGGTGGGGTCTAGTTGCATTTCTTTAAATCCTTGTCCCCTATTATCACCACTGTCACTGTCATAAAGTTGTGTAGTAAGATATCCATTATCTTTACTATATGTTTGCTTATATGCGGCTTTTTCATTTATGTTTCCGTATTGAAAAGTTTTTCCCGTTTTAATGTTGGTCAACTCATAAGAATAAGGATAATCATCGTGAAGTCGACTTAGTCTCCCATTTAGGTTGCTTATGTAATTGTCAATTGCCTTTTCTTTTTCTGCACGTACTTTTGCCGCCACGTATTTGTCGTCCATGATAGAGTCACGAATATCTTTTATTTGACTCTCCCGTGCACTTATGAGCGCTTGCTTCGTAATATCATCTTTGTTTTTAATAGCTTGTTCAATTTCATGATTATACTGTTCCTGTGTCGATTGAATTTCCGTCATCACATTATGACGCTTTCGGTAATCCTTCAGATCCTCGGAATGGATTATAATTCTTTTCTTCAATTCGTCGGCACTCCAGGCCGCCAGTTCAATTGGCCCTATTTTGCTCGTAAAATCCCCGTAATTAAAGGAGAAGTCACTGCTTTTAAAATAAGACTTCTCAGTATTTATTGATGAATGACTCAAAAATTGAAAGACCGCGATTATACTCACATTCAATAACAAGCACCAGATAAGAGCGGCCCACACCTTATTCTTCATTTTTGATATCCTCCCTAAGTCCATATTTCTATTTTTCCATCTTATATCCGATGCCCCATACCACCTTAATATAGCGCGGCTTTTTTGGGTCCACCTCAATTTTCTCGCGAATTTTCCGAATGTGAACAGCTACAATATTATCCGCGTTATACGCCTGTTCTCTCCACACTCTTTCATAAATTTCATCAATGGAAAACACTCTTCCAGGATTGAGCATAAATAGCTCCGTAATCTTGTATTCAATTGGAGTGAAGCGAATTGCTGTACCGTCTAGCGCTATTTCCTTTGCTAGTTGATTTAGCGTGAGCCCGTCAATTCGAATTTCTTGCTCATGCTCGTTATATGTACCTAGCTGAATATATCTTCTTAGCTGGGATTTAACCCTTGCCATGAGCTCCATCGGATGAAAAGGCTTTGTCACATAATCATCGGCACCGACGGAAAGACCATGAATTTTATCTGACTCTTCTCCCTTGGCACTAAGCATAATAATGGGCACGTTCCCTTTGGATCGTATTTTAAAGGTTGCGGTAATGCCATCCATCTTCGGCATCATAATATCCAAAACCATCAGATGAACCTCATGCTGATCTAGCAGTTCAATTGCCTCTAAACCATTGGATGCCTTTAACACATGATAACCTTCGTTTTTTAAGTAAATTTCTATTCCATCCGCTATATCTTGATCATCGTCTGCTACGAGAATAGTAAAGGTAGTCATATCATCACCTCATCTCTTAATAATTGTATTGTATCCATCATTTCTGAATATTTTGGGAGGACAAAAATGAAGAATTTCTTAAGAAATAGTACGTTTTTAGCTTACTAGATGACCATAACAATGCGAAAAAGACCACTTTTACAGCGGCCGTCTTTTATATGTATCGTGTGCATAACCCGTGTAGTCATCGCTCTGTCATGTGGGCAACGGTATCTTTTGCAAAAGGTACCCGTTAAAATAAACGTTTCCAACCTACCAAATTATAACATACGAAAACGAGAGAAAGCAGGTGAAAATAAAAACCAGTCATCCGAAGAATGACTGGCCTTCATTTTATAATTGAAGCTCTCCCATACGTAGAAGCTCCACAACTGCTTGAGAACGTCCCTTAACGCCAAGCTTTTGCATTGCGTTTGAGATATGATTTCGAACTGTTTTTTCGCTGATAAACAGGTCACTAGCAATTTCCTTCGTTGTTTTATCTTGAACTAGCAGCTCAAATACTTCACGCTCTCTTTTTGTAAGTAACGGCTTTGGTTGAAAATCTTTCTCCTTCAATGTAACCCTCCTTGCCTGATTCAGAGTTGAACTATTGGATGGGTGTTAATTTAGTCAAGATATAGTATGTAAGAAGGAGTAAAGCGGTTCCTAGAATAATAAAAATCATGCCACTTTCATGACATGATTTTTCCTACTTTCCTAATGATGATTTTTCACCCATAAACAATGTCTTCATTTCCTCTGTCCACGCCACGCCTTTTCCCGTATGACGTGATATTTGGACAACCGTTCCTCTTCCCGTAAAGCCCATACGGCCGTGTTCATCGATTGCCATATAGTGAATGTCAACAGAGGAGTTACCGATCGTTTCAGCCTTTACGTATACTTTCAGTTTTTCATCAAAGAATATTTGCTTCAAGTAGTCGCACTGTAGATCTGCCACAACTGGAATCGTATCGTGGAGCGGATTCGTCCAGTCACTCATAAACCCTAAGTGCTTAAAGTATTCAATGCGCGCTTCTTCAAAATATGCAAACGGTACCGTGTTATTTAAGTGGCCAAACATGTCAGTTTCTGAAAAGCGTACCTTTATTTCATGAAAGAAAGTAAAGCCTTTCTTCCACTGTTCTAGATCTGTAATGTATTTTTCTTTGCTCAATACGGTCACTCCTTAAAAATGAATGATTGTTCACTCATTATATTTTAATAGAAAAGCGAAATGCTTTTTTTTTATAGATGGAAGGATGCTCTCTCACAAGAGCATCCTCCTTTCCAAAAAAGAAAATATCTCGCTCTGTTTGATCCAGTGATACTCGATTAAATTTGGTCACTACCGAAGAAGTTACGGAATGACTGAATTGCTGTATCACGGTTTAATGCTGCAATAGATGTTGTTAATGGAATTCCTTTTGGACATGCTTGCACACAGTTTTGTGAGTTACCACAGTTTGCAAGGCCACCATCATCCATAATAGAGTTTAGACGTTCATGTTTGTTTAGGGCACCTGTTGGATGCGCGTTGAACAAACGAACTTGTGATAGTGGTGCAGGTCCGATAAAGTTTGATTTACTGTTTACGTTCGGGCATGACTCTAGGCAAACGCCACATGTCATACATTTAGAAAGCTCATACGCCCATTGACGTTTTTTCTCTGGCATACGTGGTCCAGGGCCTAAATCGTACGTACCGTCAATTGGAATCCATGCTTTTACCTTTTTCAAGGAATCAAACATTCTGCTACGATCTACTTGTAGGTCACGAACGACAGGGAATGTTTTCATTGGCTCTAGACGAATAGGCTGCTCTAACTGATCGACAAGTGCTGTACAAGACTGACGAGGTCGACCGTTGATGACCATTGAACAAGCACCGCATACTTCCTCTAAGCAGTTCATGTCCCATGTAATAGGTGTCGTGTCTTTACCATCGGCATCAACTGGGTTACGACGAATTTCCATCAGCGCTGAGATAACGTTCATATTCGGGCGATACGGAATTTCGAACTTCTCTTCATAAGGAGCAGAAGTTGGAGAATCCTGACGTAAAATAGAAAACTTCACTGTTTTTTGAGCAGTTGCTGTTGTACTCATGGATTAACGAACCCCCTCTTTTTGTCCTTTTGACTCACTTTTTTTTTCATCTTTTTTCTTCGTATAATCACGCTTACGAGGTTTGATCAAGGAAACATCTACTTCTTCATAATGGAAAGCTGGTGCTGTTTTATGGCCAGTAAATGTTGCCATTGTTGTTTTTAAGAATTCCTCGTCGTTACGATCTGGGAATTCAGGCTTGTAGTGAGCACCGCGGCTTTCATTACGGTTGTAAGCTCCAAGTGTCATTACGCGAGCAAGTTGTAGCATGTTTTGAAGCTGTCTTGTAAACGATGCCCCTTGGTTGCTCCATTTTGCCGTATCATTAATGTTAATACGATCATAGCGTTCAATAAGCTCTTGGATTTTTTCATCTGTTTTTAACAGCTTGTCATTGTAACGAACAACCGTTACGTTATCTGTCATCCACTCGCCAAGCTCTTTATGAAGAACATATGCATTTTCGTTTCCGTTCATGGACATAATGTTGTTCCATTTTTCAAGCTCTTTCTTTTCATGCTGTTCAAATAGGCTACTTGATAACGCATCAGTGCTTGTTTCAAGACCATTAATATATTTTACAGCGTTCGGACCTGCAACCATTCCTCCGTAAATAGCGGAAAGAAGAGAGTTTGCTCCTAAGCGGTTCGCACCGTGCTGAGAATAATCACACTCACCCGCTGCGAATAGTCCTGGGATATTTGTCATTTGATCATAATCAACCCATAATCCACCCATTGAATAGTGAACCGCAGGGAAGATTTTCATTGGTACTTTACGCGGATCGTCACCCATGAATTTTTCATAGATTTCAATAATCCCGCCTAGTTTAATATCAAGCTCTTTCGGATCTTTATGAGAAAGATCCAGGTATACCATGTTCTCACCGTTAATACCAAGCTTCTGCGCCACACACACGTCAAAGATTTCACGAGTCGCGATGTCACGAGGTACGAGGTTTCCGTAAGCTGGGTACTTTTCTTCTAAGAAGTACCACGGCTTACCGTCTTTGTATGTCCAAATACGTCCACCTTCTCCACGAGCTGACTCACTCATTAAACGAAGCTTGTCATCTCCTGGGATTGCAGTTGGGTGAATTTGAATGAACTCACCGTTTGCATAATGAACGCCTTGCTGATAAACGATTGCTGCCGCTGAACCTGTGTTGATTACTGAGTTCGTTGATTTTCCGAAGACAATCCCAGGTCCACCTGTTGCCATAATTACAGCATCTGCTGGGAATGATTTTACGTCCATTGTTTTTAAATCTTGTGCGACGATCCCACGACAAACGCGTTCGTCATCCAAAATAGCACCAAGGAACTCCCAGCCCTCGTATTTTGTTACTAATCCGTCTACTTCAAAGCGACGAACCTGCTCATCAAGCGCGTATAATAACTGCTGACCAGTCGTTGCACCAGCAAATGCTGTACGGTGATGCTGTGTTCCACCGAAACGACGGAAATCTAGCAGCCCTTCTGGTGTACGGTTGAACATAACGCCCATACGGTCCAATAAGTGAATGATTCCTGGTGCTGCTTCACACATTGCTTTTACAGGAGGTTGGTTTGCTAAGAAATCTCCTCCATATACCGTGTCATCAAAATGTTCCCAAGGTGAATCTCCTTCACCTTTTGTATTAACCGCTCCGTTAATACCCCCTTGCGCACATACAGAATGTGAGCGTTTTACTGGTACGACTGAAAATAAGTCCACTTGTTGACCAGCTTCTGCTATTTTAATCGTTGCCATTAGACCGGCTAATCCGCCACCGACTACAATAATTTTCCCTTTACCCATGGTAAATCTACTCCTTTACCTGCTAGTTAAAATCACGTGAATGCTAAAATCGCTTGAATTCCTACTACTGCTAACGCTACAAAGATAACCATTGTTACATAAGTAGAGATGCGTTGTGCACGTGGAGTGATTGTAAGACCCCATGTTACACCGAATGACCATAAGCCGTTAGCGAAGTGGAATACTGTTGATAAAATTCCGACGATGTAAAATGCAACCATTGCTGGATTACTGAAAATGTCAGCCATCATATCAAAGTTAACCTCTGAACCTAACGCTGCTTGCACGCGTGTTTGCCATACGTGCCATGTTACGAAAATTAACGTGATTACACCTGTGATTCGTTGTAGCATAAACATCCAGTTACGGAAGTGACTAAACTTTCCTACATTACTTTTTGCTGTAAAGGCAATGTACAATCCATAAATTGCGTGAAAGTATAAAGGCAAAAAGATAATAACAGTTTCTAAAACATATCGGAATGGTAAATGCTCCATGAATTCTGCTGCTTTGTTAAACGACTCAGCGCCGCCCGTTGCGAAATGGTTTACCACTAAATGTTGTAATAGAAAAAGACCAACCGGAAGAACTCCTAAAAGTGAATGTAATCTGCGTAACTGAAATTCCTTGCTTGTTGCCATAAGTTCAAGCCCCCTTTAGAAAATAGACATAGTTGCAAAGGCAAAGTAAACGTTTCCCCATCCTTCCTTCTCCTTATGTAAAATACTGTGTTTGTAAACCCTTGCATTTTTTATGAAATTGAAATTAATCTGACAAATTAATTTTACTCCTATAGAAAAAGACCGTCAAGGATTGGAAGGTTAATTGTTATATAAAATATGAATTCTATTACACTAAAAATTTAAATCATTTTCTAAAATCATTATTCTAGCAATACTAATATGTGAATAATTGTGCTAATCTATAATTACGAAAATTTTTTAAGATTTTCCAACCACATGAAAAAACCTCGTATTAAAACTACTTACAGAAACCTATGGCGAAAGACAATTGTAAATGAAACCAAACGTTAATGGTCAAATGACGAATCATTGAACTTGCGCTAGCACAGCATACCGTTTGTGAACGGATTATGATGCTTAGGAAAGAAGGGACAAAACATGAGCAACGTACATACTGAAGAAGAACAGACTATTACTGAACAAAAAGAGCATACCGATACACCACCCATCTCAGATAGTATGAGTGTGCCATACTTTGGCTATCAGCTTATCCGCGATGTACTATTACCTGATCTATTAGGAAAAGATACGGAGCAAATTTTATACTGGGCAGGAAAAAATATTGCTCGTAAGCACCCTGTGGAAACACCTGAAGAAATCGTGATGTTTTTTATTCGCACCGGTTGGGGCGCTCTTTCTCTTTTAAAGCAAGATAAAAATGAGATGGAGCTTGAAATTTCAGGACCAATGGTTGAAAAACGCTTAAAAGAGAATAAAGGCTGTTCCTTCCATTTAGAAGCCGGCTTCATTGCTCAACAAATTCAGCAGCAAAATCAATGTGTGGCAGAAGCCTATTTAACATTAAAAGAGCGAGCTCATAAAGTGATGATTACGGTAAAATGGGATAAAAAAGATAAGTTATAAAAAAGGAAGTCGCTACGACTTCCTTTTTCTTCTATTATACTTCCACCGTTTCCTCTACTGATAATTCGAACGCTTCGTGAAGTGCTTCGATCGCTTTAATCATGTCGCCATAGGCTACCACAGTTGACACTTTGATTTCAGATGTACTAACCATTTTCACTTCAATGCTCTGGTTGGCTAATACCTCAAACATCTCTGCTGCAACCCCCGGGTTTGAGATCATTCCAGAACCAACGATTGAAACTTTTGCAAGATCGTTTTCATGTTCAACGTCCTCATAGCCGATACGATCGGCATAGCGTTCTAATACTTCTAGCGTTTGTTCCACGTCTTCTGTCTTAACTGAGAATGATAGTGCATTTTGCCCAGCAGATGTTATGCTTTGAATAATAATATCAACATTGATCTGATAGTTTGCAAGTGTCGTAAAAATCGTCGAAAGTGTCGTTAAACTATTTTTAACTCCCGCTACCGTAATGCGAGAAATATTGTCTTCAAATGCAATCCCTCTAACAACTAAGTTTTGTTCCATTGATGCTTCCTCCTCAACAATCGTTCCGTTTTCTAATTCTAAGCTTGAACGAACCTCTAATGGCAAATGATAGTTCTTTGCAAATTCCACCGCTCGCGGATGCAAAACTCCAGCGCCAAGATTAGCGAGCTCTAGCATTTCATCATACGAAATAGATTTCAGCTTTCGTGCTGCTTTTACATAACGAGGGTCTGTTGTATATACGCCCGTTACGTCTGTGTAAATATCGCACTTTTGTGCTCCTAAAGCGGCCGCTAGCGCAACAGCAGTTGTATCTGATCCTCCACGCCCAAGCGTCGTGATGTTCCCTTCCGCTGAAAGGCCTTGAAAGCCTGCCACAACGACAATGTTCCCTTTTTCAAGCTGGCTGTGGATAGTAGCCGTTTTGATATCTGTGATTCGTGCATTGCCATGCACGCTTTCTGTTTCAATTCCTGCCTGCCAACCTGTATAGGAAACAGCATCATATCCTTTTTGCTGTAGAGCCATTGTAAGCAGGGAAATTGTAATCTGCTCACCCGTTGTCAGTAGCATATCCATTTCTCGTTTGCTAGGCTTTTCGTTTAGTTCCGTCGCTAAACGTACCAATTCATCGGTGGTTTTCCCCATTGCTGAAACGACCACAACGACCTGATTCCCGTTTTCTACTTCCTGCGTCACTCGATTTGCAACATTCTGAATCCGATCGACTGAACCTACTGATGTTCCACCAAATTTTTGAACGATAATTGCCATTTTCTTTCATCCTCTTCATCTAGATTTACTCTTTCATTCCCTAGCAGTTATGTAAAGAAAAGCTGTATCTGGAGCTAAAAAACAACAAAAAAAGCAATGAGACTATCTCTCATTGCTTGCTGTGCATCATATAGTAAACATTCGTCATATATGCTCGCTTGCGTGAGATAGCTCTCCAAGACTGCTAAGAATCTTGACAGTCCTACGTTTATTCAACGCAAAACCAGCGAAAATTGATATGAGTTCCTTTTCACTTCGGCGGCCTTTCCTTTCAATCACCTTCTCCGGAGCTCATACTCCTCTAGTGACCTACTGATAAAATCCGCACCTCTATCATCACTTCAACGGATTGAAGTGTTGTATGAAATTAGTTATAAGGCTAACAGAAAAATGAAAAACTTGCAAGATTAATCTTTTAATTTTTCAAAAAGAAGCTCGGCCACATTTCGTGGAAGCTGTGCTGCTTGAAGCTCTTCTATAGTCGCCTCTTTCATTTTTTTCACTGAACCAAAATGCTTTAATAAGGCTTTTTTCCGTTTCTCTCCAACACCAGGAATGTCATCCAAAATAGATTGAAAGGAGCTTTTCGAACGCACTTGTCGATGAAACGTAATCGCAAATCGGTGAACCTCATCTTGAATACGTTGAAGTAGGTAAAACTCTTGACTATTCCTTTCTAAAGCAATCATCTCAACGGGATCTCCGATAATCAAGTTAGCCGTTCTGTGCTTATCATCTTTCACAAGACCGGCCGTAGGAATAGATAAACCTAGCTCATTTTCTAACACATCTTGAACAACCGCGAGCTGTCCTTTCCCTCCATCGACAATAATTAAATCAGGTAAAGGCAGTCCCTCTCTTAGCACTCTAGAGTAGCGTCTTCTCGCGACCTCTCTCATTGAGCCATAATCATCGGGACCTTCCACCGTTTTAATTTTGTATTTTCGGTATTCCTTCTTTTCTGGCTTTCCATCAACAAACACGATCATTGCTGAGACAGGGTCTGTCCCTTGAATATTTGAATTATCAAAGGCTTCAATTCGGTACGGAGGGGCAATGCTTAACTTCTCTCCTAATCGATCAACGGCTTTGATCGTTCGCTCTTCATCACGATCAATTAAGAAAAACTTTTCAGTCAGTGCAATTTTTGCATTTTTACATGCTAGATCGACTAATTGCTTTTTCTTCCCTTTTTTCGGCTGATCTACTTCTACCTCTAACAAACGATGCACAAGCTCTGCATCAATCTGGTTGGGAACGTAAACCTCTTTTGGTTTGAAATGATTTGGTTGTTCATAAAATTGACCGATGAATGTCAGGAAGTCCTCTTCTGGTTCATTATAAAAAGGGAACATCGACACCTCTCGTTCGATTAGCTTCCCTTGTCTCACAAAAAACACTTGGACACACATCCAACCTTTATCATAGGAATAGCCAAATACGTCACGATCAACAAAGTCATTAAACGTTACTTTTTGTTTTTCAATGGTTGCCTCAATATGTGCAATTTGATCTCGATACTCTTTCGCACGTTCGAAATCGAGCTCTTCAGATGCTTTGAGCATTTTTTCCGTCAGCTCTTCTTTTACCGTTTGGTGACCGCCATTTAAGAAGCGCGCAATGTCATCGATCATTTGCTTGTTTTGTTCCGCTGTTACCTCAAACTGACAAGGTCCTAAACATTGACCAATATGATAATACAAACACACGCGATCAGGCATCGTCGAACATTTACGAAGTGGAAAAATACGATCAAGTAATTTCTTCGTTTCATTTGCGGCTTGGGCATTTGGATAGGGACCAAAGTATTTGGCTTTATCCTTTTTTACCTTCCGCGTAATAAATAAGCGAGGATGACGCTCGTTTGTGATTTTAATAAATGGATATCCCTTATCATCTTTCAGACGCACGTTATATTTCGGATCATGTTTTTTAATTAAATTCATTTCCAAAATGAGCGCTTCGAGATCGGAAGAGGTAACGATATATTCAAAATCAACAATTTCACTTACGAGACGCTGTGTTTTTCCATCATGCGACCCGATAAAGTAAGAGCGAACTCGATTTTTTAACACCTTTGCCTTGCCAACATAAATGATTGTTCCATTTCGATCTTTCATCAAATAGCAGCCCGGCTGATCAGGTAAAATGGCTAACTTCTCCTTCAGCTGATTCGACATTTCCATCACCTCTCTCTGAATATCATGAACTATAATGAACGTTTTTAACAAAACCGTATATATGTTCTATAGACTTTCATCATAGCATAACTACGCGTGAAAAATGAACATTCCGCTTGTTTTGCTGCACACAAAAAAAGACATCCTCCTGAGAGAATGTCTTTTTACATTTGCTTATTAAACGTGTTTAGAAATAACTTCTACAAGCGCTTCTTTTGGTTGGAAACCAACTACTTTGTCTACTACTTCTCCATCTTTAAAAAGAAGTAAAGTTGGGATGCTCATTACGCCGAATTTGCTTGCAGTTTCTTGGTTTTCGTCTACGTCGATTTTCGCGATTTTTACTTTGTCGCTCATTTCTCCGTCGATTTCTTCGAGAACTGGAGCGATCATTTTACAAGGTCCGCACCATGGTGCCCAGAAGTCTACTAGTACTAAGCCGTTTTCAGTTTCTGTATTAAAAGTTTGGTCAGTTGCGTGTACAATTGCCATATGAATTCCTCCTATAAACAGTCATTTATCAAATTATATTCACAGTATAGCATCTTGCTATAGGTAATGCTATTTATTTGATTCGCTTGTAATGTGTGCTGAGAACGCTTATTTTATGCAGAAAAGCGGGCAAATGTTACCTGCCCGCTTTTCCATATAAATCAAGAATGCACGTTCAACTTTTTAAATTCTTCTGTTAGCATTGGAATGACTTCGAATAGATCTCCAACGATCCCATAGTCAGCTACTTTAAAGATGTTTGCTTCTGGGTCTTTGTTGATTGCAACAATCACTTTTGAGTTGGACATACCAGCTAAATGCTGAATAGCTCCTGAAATACCGCAAGCGATGTAAAGGTCTGGTGTTACCACTTTTCCTGTTTGCCCAATTTGTAGTGAGTAGTCACAGTAGTCTGCGTCACATGCACCACGTGATGCTCCAACCGCACCACCTAGTACGTCTGCTAGTTCTTGTAGAGGCTTAAATCCATCTTCACTCTTCACTCCACGTCCACCGGCAATAATAACTTTTGCTTCTGATAAGTCAACGCCTTGTGTCGCTTTGCGAACAACGTCTTTTACGATCGTACGAAGATCTTTAATTTCGACACTCACGCTTGTTACGTCGCCTGAACGAGACTCGTCTTTTGCAAGTGGTGCAATGTTATTTGGACGAATCGTAGCAAAGATAACGCCGTCTGTTACGATTTTCTTTTCAAACGCTTTACCAGAATAGATTGGGCGAGTGAAAACTAAGTTTCCCCCTGCTTCTTCAAGAGACGTTGCATCTGAAATTAACCCACTGCCTAAGCGTGCCGCTAATTTTGGTGATAGGTCTTTTCCAAGCGCCGTATGACCAAATACAATTCCTTCTGGTTTTTCTTGCTCAATCACTGCTAATAGAGCTTGTGAATAACCATCTGGTGTGTAAGCTGCTAATTTTGCATCCTCTACCGTTACGACACGATCTGCACCGTAGTGAATAAGCTCTTGTCCAAAGCTTTGAACAGCTTCTCCCGCTAATACCGCTACAACTTCTCCGCCTTCTGCTACTGTTTTACCAGCTGCAATCGCTTCAAATGATACGTTACGTAATGCTCCGTCACGAACTTCCCCTAGTACTAATACTTTTCTTGCCATTTTTCATACCCCCGTGTTTAGCGTATTAAGTAAGACTGATTAAATCACTTTTGCTTCTGTATGCAGTAAGTTCACTAACTCTTTTACTTGATCCCCTAGATCTCCTGATAAAACTTTTCCTGCTTCTTTTTTAGCCGGTAAAAAGATTTCAAGCGTCTTTGTTTTTGCTTCTACGTCATCTTCTTCTAAATCAAGATCATCAAGCTCTAGCTCTTCAAGAGGCTTTTTCTTCGCCTTCATAATTCCCGGTAATGATGGATAGCGCGGCTCATTTAACCCTTGTTGTGCTGTAATTAAAAGAGGTAGCGTTGTTTCGATTGTCTCAGAATCACCTTCAACGTCACGTACAACCTTTACATCTTTGCCGTTAATTTCAAGACCTGTGATTGTTGTTACATAAGGAATTTCTAATAGCTCAGCAACGCGTGGACCTACTTGACCTGATCCTCCGTCGATCGCTACATTCCCTGTTAAGATTAGGTCTGGATTTTTGTCTTTTAAAAATTCTGCGATAATTTTAGCGGAAGTGAATTGATCTCCATCTTCAAGATCATCCTCAGTGTTGATCAAAACCGCTTTGTCACAGCCCATTGCAAGCGCTGTACGAAGTTCTTTTTCAGACTCTTCGCCGCCGACTGTCACAACCGTAATTTCTCCACCTTCAGCATCGCGGACTTGAATTGCTTCTTCAATGGCATACTCGTCGTATGGATTGATGATAAATTCAGCACCGTCTTCAGCAATTCTTCCGTTGCTTAACGCAATTTTTTCTTCTGTATCAAATGTTCTTTTTAATAATACGAAAATATTCATGTATACCCCTCCGTTATTAAATATCACCCATCAAAAATGCTGGTTATTCCCCTGTGAACTTCGGTGCGCGTTTTTCAACGAACGCAGCAATACCTTCTTTTGCATCCTGTGATCCAAACACCTGTCCAAATAGCTCCGCTTCTTTTTCTACCCCTTCGTAATAAGAAGCTGGTTTGCTATGTTGGAGCAATTGCAGCGTATATTTCACAGAAATTGGACTTTTCAGCGCAATTTTTGCAGCTAATTTGGTGGCTTCGTCCAGCAAAGACTCCTCTGGATATGCGTAATTCGCAAGTCCAACCTCTGCGGCCTCTACTCCTGAAATTGGTTCACTTGTCAGCATCATTTGTGCAGCTCTTCCTGTGCCAACATATCGAGGCAAACGCTGTGTCCCAGCGAATCCAGGAATGATTCCTAGCTGTAGCTCCGGCAAACCGAGCTTCGCCTTCTCACTTACAAGGCGAATATGACAGCTCATCGCAAGCTCCAATCCTCCACCGAGAGCAGCACCGTGAATAGCTGCTATAACAGGCTTCGGATATGTTTCAATGTACTCCATTAATTCTTGGCCAAATTTCGCTAGCTGTGCATAATCATCTGCGCTTTCAAGCGTAGTGAATTCTTTAATATCTGCACCAGCACAGAAAAACCTTCCTTCCCCGTGTAGGAGAACAACTCGTGTATTAGAATCGTTTTCCGCCTCACGAAGCACGGATGAAAGCTCTTTCAAAACTGCTTGTGACAAAGCATTAGCAGGCTGATGATTAATTGTAATGACTTTAACGAAATCATTTGTAGCTACTTTTAAAAACTCCACCTTATGCACCTCTTTTCTTGCTATTGTAAGGCACGGCGTCTTTTATGAAGCGCCGAAGCCTTTAATTAATAAATCGTGTACCCCTGGCACTAGCGCCATCAGATCATATTTGTGCTCGTTCATGACCCATGTTGTGACAGTTTCGTCGATCGTGCCGAAGATCATTTGTCTGGCTAAGCGACGATCAAAATCATCTCGAAACTCTCCCCCAGCAATGCCTGTCTCTAAGATTGAATCAAGAACTCTTAAGTAACCTTTTAACACATCATTGATTTTTAAGCGTAGTTCTTTATTGGATTGACGAAGCTCTAACTGCGTAACGGCTGCTAAGTGATGATCATCTGACAATAGCTTAAAATGCTTTTCAATCACCATGTACAACTTGTCTACAGCTTTTTCCTTTTCAGTGATGTCTTCCTCAATCTTTTCAATAAACTGTCCCATTTTTTCTTGAAATAATGAGATTAGAATATCTTCCTTGTTCTTAAAATAAAGATAAATGGTTCCGTCTGCGACCCCTGCTTGCTTCGCAATCTTGGAAACCTGCGCATTATGATAGCCGTTCTCTGCAATGATGATTACAGCTGCATCAATAATTTGCTTAAACTTCGGTTTATTTCTTTTCAATGCAAACTCTCCTTCAAATATGAATGATCATTCATTCATATTTTTATAATAAAGAATAAAGCCTTTTCTGTCAATATATAAAACACATACTTTGACAAAAAAGAGCTAGCATTGAAACCGTTAGTTAATTTTTCTCTCTTGCTGCTTTTGTCGTTCTTCCTCGACTAACGAACGTCTCAAAATTTTTCCAACTGCTGTTTTCGGAAGCTCTTCTCTGAATTCGTATATTCTTGGCACTTTATACGCGGCTAAATATTGACGAGAGTATTTGTTTAACTCATCTTCTGTACATACTTCACCGTCTTTTAATACCACATAAGCCTTCACTGTTTCTCCGCGGTATGGGTCTGGTACACCCGCAACAACAGCTTCTTTAATTTTCGGATGCTCATACAATACTTCCTCTACTTCGCGTGGATAAATATTGTATCCTCCAGCAATAATCATATCTTTCTTGCGATCCACGATATAAAAATAGCCTCGTTCGTCCATATACCCTACATCTCCGGTTAACAACCATCCATCACGAAGGACCGCTTCCGTTTCTGCAGGCTGATTCCAGTAGCCTTTCATGATCTGAGGACCTTTTACCGCTAGTTCGCCAATTTCTTTTACGTCCGCTTCTTCTCCTGTTTCCATAGAGAAAATTTTAGCATCCGTATCAGGCCATGGCAAGCCAATACTACCGCTTACTCGCTCTTCCCACACAAAATTCGCATGTGTCACAGGCGATGATTCGGTTAATCCATATCCTTCTACGAGTTTTCCACCGGTCACCTTTTCAAACTGTTCCTGAACCTCTACAGGTAGCGGTGCTGAACCACTTATACAAGCATCGATGGATGATAAATCATATTTTTGTAAATCAGGATGATTTAACAGTGCAATGTAGATAGTTGGTGCACCTGGAAATAGCGTGGGACGCTGCTTGTGGATCGTTTTCAAAACCGATTTCGCATCAAAGCGCGGCATTAAAATCATTTCATAGCCTTGGATAATAGCTAAAATTAATACCGTGGTTAGTCCATACACGTGAAAAAACGGTAAAATACCCAATACCTTCTCTTCCCCATTTTTGCAACGATAGAGCCAGTGTGAGCACATCGTGGCATTAGAGACGAGGTTCTTGTGCGTCAGCATGACTCCTTTTGGAAAGCCCGTTGTTCCGCCTGTGTATTGAATAATCGCCAAATCGTTTTCTGCATCAATCTCGTACTTCGTAAACGTTTCATTCGTTCTCTTCATAATTTCCGTGAATAAGTGTGTTGTACCACTATGCTCTAGGGAAACTTGAACATTGCTTTGCTTTTTTTGTACGTACGGATATAATACTTTTTTCACAAGCGGCAAGTAATCCTGAATTCTCGTCATGATCACATGCTCAATTTTTGTTAACGCTTTCACTTTTGAGATACGTGGATATAACATGTCAATCGAAATGATAAACGTAGCGCCTGAGTCATTCATCTGATATTCCAGTTCTCTCTCCATGTACAATGGATTTGTTTGAACTGCTACCCCTCCAGCTAACATGACTCCGTAAAATGAAATGACAGCCTGTGGACAATTAGGAAGCATAATGGCTACCCGATCTCCTCTTTTTAACCCAATCTCCTGCAAATAGCTTGCGAGTTTAAAAGCCTGCTCTGAAATTTCTTGAAATGTCATACTTTTTCCAAGAAAATGAACGGCCTTTTTATCTCGATATAGTTTTGCAGCGTTTAAAAAGCTATCCACGAGATTCGTTCCGCTGTACGTAATTGCGGCTGGAATTTCCGGTGGATATCGATCAAGCCAAGGCTTCACCGCTCTTTCTTCCATCTGCTCATCCCCTTATAACGAAATTTTAGAAAATTCCACATATTTATTATAGTACAATGAAAGGATGTCCTGCAATCTATATAAATTCTCTTTGTTGATAAAAGCCCGGGTACCGTCCTCAAGCATATACTCATTCCAAGCAAAATAAAAACGAACAGGAAAATCCCTGTCCGTTAAAAGAATGCTAAATAAATAACCCCTATTGTTACAAAAAGACCGCATAAAACGAGTAAAACCTTTGCTAATTTCTCCATTTACTTGTCTCCTTATCCGATTCCCTCGCCAATAACAAATGACATTCCAATTGAGATCACCATTGAAATTAATCCAACGGCACGATTATCGTTGGCAATTTCATCATCGATTCGAAATTTAGGTGTAAGAAATTCAAAGATAAAATAACTAAGTAAGAGGAGGATAAATCCATATAATCCCCAAGCAAGCATCGATAACAGACTCGTATGATGGGAAATAGAATAGCGAAAAATATTCGCTAAGCCGAAGATTTTCCCTCCAGTAGCCAACGCTACTGCCACATTCCCTTTTTGTATCTCATCCCAGTTGCGATATTTTGTCACTAGCTCAAAAATAGCAAGGAAGACAATCATACTTAGAACTACGACGCTATAATTGCCCGCAGATTGCACGTACGTATTTTCCCAAAAGTTTTTCATTGAAGCCCCCACTCCCACTACTTAAATTCTACAACGGTTACTCCTGAACCTCCCTCAGAGGCTTCTCCAAATCGCGCTTTCTTAACTGAACGATGATTTTTGAGATATTCTTGTACACCCTGTCGCAGTGCTCCCGTTCCTTTACCATGAATAATAGATACGCGCGGGTAACCTGCTAGAAGCGCATCATCGATATATTTTTCGACGCGCATCAGAGCATTTTCAAATCGCTCACCGCGTAGATCTAATTCAAGACTAACGTGATAATCTTTTCCTTTTACGGTCGCTAGTGGCTTTGTTTCAACGGGTGCTGGTGAGCTAACATACTCGAGGTTGCTCTCTTTTACTTTCATTTTCATGATGCCCATTTGAACTTGCCATTCTGAATTGCTCACTTTTTCAATAAGCGTTCCTTTTTGTCCAAAGCTTACGACTCTTACTTCATCCCCTGGATTAAACGTATTCTGTTTTTTCACAGGTGCTTTTTTCTTCACTGACTTCTTCAACGTTGGTACAGCATCATCTAGACGTTTGCGCGCATCAATAAGCTCGTGCTCTTTAATAGATGCCTGCTGATCTCTGCTCATTTGGCGAAGCTGCTTAATAATCTCTTCGGCTTCTTCGCGTGCTTTTTCCACCGTTTGAGCAGCTTTTTGTTCTGCTTTTTCATACAGACGGTCACGCTGTTCATTAAACTGAATAATTTGTTGTTGCAACTCTCGATGAAGCTTTTCAGCTTCCTCACGATAATCTCTTGCATCTTCGCGCTCTTGCTCTGCTTGACGCGTGCTGTCTTCTAACGACGCAATCATATTTTCGACTTTGTTTGTTTCAGCCCCAATATAACCCTTCGCACGATCAATGACTTCAGGCTGTAGTCCAAGACGCTTCGAAATTTCAAAGGCATTGCTTCGTCCTGGCACTCCTATTAATAATTTATATGTCGGACTTAGCGTTTCAATATTAAATTCAACGCTCGCGTTCACTACACCCTTTCGATTGTATCCGTAAGCCTTTAGCTCTGGATAGTGCGTGGTGGCTACGACGCGGGCTCCTCGTTGATACACTTCATCTAAAATTGAGATGGCAAGAGCTGCTCCTTCTTGAGGATCAGTCCCAGCACCAAGCTCATCAAATAGTGCCAAGCTTTTATCATCCACATTTTTCAAGATATCAACGATGTTAACCATATGAGAAGAGAACGTACTTAAGCTTTGCTCAATCGATTGCTCATCACCAATGTCAGCAAAAATGTTTTGAAAGACGGTCATCTCTGAGCCGTCTAGAGCAGGAATTTGCAGGCCTGACTGTGCCATTAACGTAAATAACCCAATCGTTTTTAGCGTGACGGTTTTCCCACCCGTATTTGGACCGGTAATCACAATCGTTGTGTAGTCTTTTCCAAGTTCAATATCATTTGCTACAACGTTATCTGCTGAGATGAGCGGATGCTTTGCTTTCGCAATTTTAATATAGCCCTCATCATTCATTTTTGGTTTCGACGCTTTAATTTTATGGCTGTAAGCAGCTTTGGCAAACATAAAATCAAGCTCCGCCATTACGTTCACATTTAAACGTAACTCACCCGCCGCTTCTGCCACTTCTCTTGTTAATTCAATCAAAATACGCTCAATTTCCTGCTTCTCTTGAACGCGAGCTTCTTGAAGTTCATTGTTCAAGGTCACAACAGACTGAGGCTCAATAAATAGCGTCGCTCCAGAAGATGATTGGTCATGAACGATCCCACCGTAGTTCCCTCTGTACTCCTGCTTAACAGGAATAACAAAGCGATCATTACGAATCGTCACGATCGCATCTGACAGCATTTTCTGTGCAGACGATGAGCGCGTTAAGCTATCAAGCTTTTCACGAATACGTGATTCCGTTGTGCGTAATCGCTGGCGAATGCCACGAAGCTTATCACTCGCTCCGTCTAATACCGTTCCGTTGTCATCAATACTGTGCTTGATCGTTTGTTCCAGGTGTGGAAGTGGTGTTAGCTGTTCAATTAAATTCTCTAAAATCGGAAGGTTCATTTCTTCTGCTGAGACAAACTCCTCGATGAACTTTTTCATTTGTCTAGAAGCGTAAATCGTACTTGAAATATCAAGTAGTTCATTCGGACTTAACGTACCACCAATCTCCGCGCGTTTTACGCTAGGTCGTACATCTACAAGTCCACCTAACGGAACATTTCCGCGCAAACGTAGAACGGTAACTCCTTCATCTGTTGCTTCTTGAAACGTTACGACTTCTTCAAAGTTTGTGGATGGAATTAAATTCGCCACTTTTTCTCGTCCTAATGAAGAAGCTACATGATTTGCAAGCTGCTCTTTTACTTTATCAAATTCAAGCACTCTAAAAATACGTGGTTGCACAATACTGTCCTCCTGTAGGTTCTATTCGCGATCATTTCGCTGTAAAAACGCCAGCAATTCTTCTAGGCTGTACGTATTAATGACGTTCTCTGGTCGTACCCAGCCTTTTATCGCACTCGATACGCCAACTTTCATATCTTCTAACATCTCTAGGTTATGGGCATCCGTATTAATCACAAGCTTCACGCCTTTTTCCTGCGCTTTTCGCAAGTGCTCGGCTGCTAAGTCTAGACGATTGGGATTCGCATTTAATTCTAGCGCTGTGTTCGTTTCCTTCGCTAAATCAATTAACAAATCAACATCCACATCATACCCATCGCGTCGTCCAATTAAGCGACCTGTTGGATGGGCGATAAAATCAACATGTGCACTTTCAAGTGCTGTTTTTAGACGCTCCATAATGGTTTCTCTAGGCTGTGAAAAGCTCGAATGAATGGATGCAATGACTAAATCCATTTCCTGCAACATTTCATCATCATAGTCCAACGTTCCATCTGGTAAAATATCCATTTCTACACCAGCTAGAATTGTAAAATCATCGTATTTTTCATTCAATCGATTGATTTCTTCCCTCTGTGAGCGGAGCCTTTCAGGTGTAAGTCCATTTGCTACTTTTAAATACTGTGAATGATCGGTAATGGCCATATAGCGATATCCTTTACTACGACAAGCCTCAGCCATCTCCTCAATCGAGTATCCACCGTCACTCCACGTTGAGTGCATATGGAGGTCTCCTTTTACATCTTCAAGCGTAATAAAACGCTGTGGCTTCATAAATGCCTCTACCTCAGATCCGTCCTCGCGAATTTCAGGTGGAATAAACGCTAGACCAAAGTGCGCATAAAAATCTTCTTCCGATTGGAACGTTAGTACCTCACCTGTTTCAGCAACCTCGACTCCATACTCACTGATTTTTTCGCCACGCTCTTTCGCTAATTGACGCATGCGAACGTTATGATCTTTAGATCCTGTGAAATGATGTAGGGTTGTAGCAAACTCTTCATCTTTTACAAGTCGAAAATCAACGGAAATATCATATTCATACTCTAAAACAACGGAAACCTTTGTATCCCCATTCGAAATGATGCTCTTCACAAGGGGAAGTGAGGTTAACTGCTCGCGCACACTTTCTGGATTCGTAGTCGCAATAATAAAGTCTAAGTCCTTAATCGTTTCACGCATTCTTCGTACGCTTCCTGCCTGTGAATAACGATCCACGTCGCGCATTGATAGGAGATGCTGCTCAATTTCTTTTGCAATTGGAAGCATAACTGTTAATGGGAGACGATCAGGTCGCTTTCCAAATTCTTCGATCGCCTCTAGGATTTTTTCTTCCGTCTTCTTTCCAAACCCACTGAGCTCTTGGACTTTATGCTGTTCGCAAGCTTCCTTCAACGAATCAATATCTTCTACCTGAAGCTGCTGATAGAGCTTGGCGATCTTTTTCCCACCAAGTCCTGGTAGCTTCAATAATGGAATTAAACCTGCTGGAACTTCTTCTTGAAGCTCTTCTAAAACCGTTGATTTTCCCGTTTCTAAAAACTCGTTGATTACTGCTGCTGTCCCTTTTCCGACGCCAGGAAGAGCCGTCACATCTTCAATATCTGAGAGGCTTCGTTCGTCGTTTTCAAGTGCCGTTGCAGCTTTTCGAAAAGCTGATATTTTGAAAGGATTGTCCCCTTTTAACTCCATATAAATCGCAATCGTTTCTAATAACTTAATCACTTCTTTTTTATTCATACTCAAGCACCCTTTCTATCGTCCATTTTCTCTACTGAAAATGATACAAATTTTTAGGCTATATGTACATTTTTTTCACTAGTGTGCGTAATCAAAATGGCTAAAAAATGATGAACGAAAAGAGGGCGTAACCCAAACGATAGCGTTCAACCATTTGAGTTACCCCCTTTCTCCATCTTTATAGCTGGCCATATTGAGCTAATAAATCATGAATTGTTGCAGATAAAAAAGGCGTATGCTGAATCATTGCTGTTGCGATACCTGACTGCTGAATCGGCTGTTGAATATTTAATATCGGTAACACCGCACCGATATAGAGCAAAATAAACAACACAACGTAAATCTCCACAAAACCTAATATACCTCCGCCCCACTTATTCAATTGTTTTAAAATAGGTAGCTGCGCGATTGAGTTTAACGTAAACCCAACAATTCGCAATAAAATTTGTGTGCCAAAAAACAGAATAGCAAAGGCAATAATCCGGTAAAACGCACTCTCTACTTGGTCTGTGCCAAGAATGAGCGAAGCAATACCTTGTTGATCTTGCCAATTTGGTAGAGGAATAATAATCTTTAATCGAGGTGCTAAATCATCACTTAGCAAGTAAGCCACGATAAACGAAACGGCGAAGCTAATTAAATGAACCAACTGCAAAATTAGTCCGCGCTTAATTCCGATTAAGAAACCTAGTACCAATAAGATGATTAATACGATGTCTAGCATTTATTGTCCTTCCTTCATCCTACGAATTTCGTTTTCTAATCTTTCTATATCTTCTTTGAGCTTTATATGTTCATGAATAACGTTAACAGCCGTTAGTACAGCTAATTTATTTATATCTAATGATGGATTTTTTGACGCAATCTCCCTCATTTTATCATCAACAATAGATGCAACGAGTCTTATGTGGCTTGTGCTTTCAGAGCCAACAATCCGATATTGTTGCCCATAAATATTGACTTCCGTTTTATTTTTATCTCGTTCTAACACCAGAAAGTCCTCCGTTCCACAAAAATCCTAATCCTTATCATAACACGAATTACAATAGAATGGAAAGATATCCTTATTTCCGTTATGATAATAGCACAAGATGAGTATATACGCGCAACTATATTGGCACATCACACATAAATTTTGTGTGGAAGGACTAGAAAGCCTAGCCAAACATGACTTATATTAGCAAGCCAATACGATTGCTTTTCTACTAACTCGATACTGAATAAAGGAGAGATTTTCATGGCGAATGCCGTTTTAAAAGTTCAAGCACCACAGCTACGCGAAATACAATCTCATTATGCCCCTTTCATCACAGATAAAACACCACCAGGAGGCGTTTTTACCGCTAAACTTCCAAACTGTACGATTACAGCCTACAAATCTGGGAAAGTTTTATTTCAAGGAAACGGTGCCGAACAAGAAGCACAACGATGGGGAACGACAGAGTCTTCAGCACCCGCTAAAGGTCCTAGCGCTTCTTCACTTCCTGCCAATTTTCATCTTAAATCAGTGATTGGATCAGATGAAGTGGGAACAGGTGACTTTTTTGGCCCCATTACGGTTGTTGCAGCTTACGTGTCAAAAGAGCAAATTCCTCTTTTAAAAGAATTGGGTGTGAGAGATTCAAAAGATTTAAAAGACCCTAAGATTATTGAAATTGCCAGACAGCTCCTTCATGTTGTTCCTTACAGCCTTATCATCCTGCATAATCCGAAATATAATGATTTACAAAAGAGCGGCATGTCACAAGGAAAAATGAAGGCGATTTTACATAACAAAGCGATTCAGAACGTACTGAACAAAATCGCACCTGAAGAGCCAGAAGCGATTTTAATCGATCAATTTGTTGAGGGCCCTACGTATTACAAGCACGTCGCACAGCAAAAAGAAGTGGTGAAAAAGAACGTCTTTTTTAGCACAAAGGGCGAATCCATTCACCTATCTGTTGCAGCTGCATCCATTATTGCGCGCTATGCTTTTTTACGCGAAATGGATAAGCTCGGAAAAAAAGCCGGAGTCGAACTTCCAAAAGGAGCAGGGAAACACGTCGATATTGCCGCTGCGAAAATCATTCAATCACAAGGTACGGATGTTTTAAAAGACCTCACGAAGCATCACTTTGCGAATACGGAAAAAGCGATTCGTTTGGCACATAAATAAAAAGAGTTCTAGGCTGCGTGCCTAGAACTCTTTTTGTATTAAGAACGAAGAGTCGCATTAAACTGCGCTTCTACCGCCTCAAGTACTTTTGTGTGAGCTTTTGTTACTTCTTCATCTGTTAACGTATGCTCCGGATTGTAATAACGTAGTGAGAACGCAACAGATTTCTTGCCTTCCTCCATACGCTCACCTTCGTATAAGTCAAATACGTTCACTTCTTTTAGAAGCTTTCCGCCCACTTCTTTAATAACAAGTTGAATTTGACCTGCCTGAACCGTGCTATCTACAACAAGCGCGATGTCACGCGTCATAGATGGGAAACGTGGAATGAGTTCGTATTGAACAGGCGCTACATCAACTGTTAGTGCACGACGTAGATCTAATTCGAATACGTACGTTTCTTTTAAACCAAGCTCTTTAAGAGTCGCTGGATGTAATTGCCCTACAAAACCAAGCGCTTCTCCGTCAAGTGTGATGGTTGCTGTACGTCCTGGGTGCATTCCTTCCTTCGCACCAGGTTCGTATGCAATGCGCCCTTCTAATCCTAGCGCTGTAAATAAGCCTTCTAAAATTCCTTTCACGACGTAGAAGTCTACGACCTTTTTCTCTCCTTGCCATTGGTGAATGTGCCATAATCCTGTTACAGCACCAGCTAAACGCTCCTTCTCTTCTGGAAGTTCTCCTTCACCTTTTGATAAGAACACAGAACCTGTTTCATAAACCGCAACAGAATCCATTTGACGGGCGTTGTTATGCTTCACAACTTCTAATAACTGCGGAGTTAAGCTTTGACGAAGAACGCTGCGATCCTCACTCATCGGCATTGCTAGTCGAATCGTTTCCGTTGTTTCTAAAGCAAACTGAGTTGCTTTTTCCTCAGTTGTTAATGAATACGTTGTTGCCTGATAAAGTCCAGCTCCTTCAAGGTAACGGCGTACTTGACGACGTTTTGCTTGGTAGTCTGTTAACTTACCAGGAATTGCTTCTCCAACTGGCAATGTTGTTGGAATGTTATCATAGCCGAATAAACGAGCTACTTCTTCAATTAAATCCTCTTCAATGGTAATATCACCGCGACGTGTCGGAACGGTTACAACAAATGTCCCGTTGTCTTCCTTCGCCTCAAATTGAAGACGTTCAAAAATACTTTTCACTTCATTTGCTTCTAGTGATGTTCCTAATACGCTGTTGATGCGCTCAACAGAAACAGATACAACCGCAGGCTCAACGTTCATCGTATCTACTTCAACTGTACCAGCCACAACTTCCCCTGCTGCATAAAGAGCCATTAGCTGTGCAGCGCGGTCTGCCGCCATACGTGTACGGTTTGGATCAATGCCTTTTTCAAAGCGTGCACTCGCTTCACTGCGAAGTCCATGATCTTTTGATGCTAGACGAACCGTTAAGCCATTGAAATATGCTGATTCAATTAACACGTTTACCGTATCATTTTGAACTTCAGAGTTTTCTCCGCCCATAACACCAGCAAGTGCAACAGGCTCTGTGCCGTTTGTGATTACAAGCTGATCGTTTGTTAATGTGCGCTCTGTACCGTCTAACGTAACAAGTTTTTCATCATTGTGTGCACGGCGCACGACAATTTCTTTTGATCCTAAACGATCATAGTCAAATGCGTGAAGAGGCTGACCATACTCAAGCAAAATGTAGTTTGTAATATCAACCACATTGTTATGAGGACGGATACCAGCTGCGATTAGACGTGATTGCATCCAAAGTGGAGATGGACCAATTTTCACATTTTTAACAACGCGTGCCACGTATAATGGATTGTCTGCTGCTGCGTCGACTTTTACGCTAATGTAGTCGCTTGCTTGTTCACTTGCTTCTGATACGTTCACTTCCGGATAGCATACGTCACGGCTTAAGATCGCCGCTACTTCATGAGCAACTCCAAGCATGCTTAGGCAATCAGAACGGTTTGGCGTTAAGCCGAGCTCTAGCACTTCATCGTTTAAGCCTAATAGCTCCAGCGCATCTGCTCCTACCTCTGCATCATTTGGGAAGACGAAAATTCCTTCCTGATATTCTTTGGCCACTAATTTCCCTTCAATCCCTAACTCTTGAAGAGAACAAATCATGCCGTTTGATTCTTCACCGCGAAGCTTCGCACGCTTGATTTTAAAGTTACCAGGTAGTACTGCCCCAACAGTAGCCACCGCAACCTTTTGGCCTTTGTCAACGTTTGGTGCACCACAGATAATTTGAACAGGCTCCTCAGCACCAACGTCCACTAAGCATTTGTTTAGCTTATCAGCATTTGGATGCTGTTCGCGCTCAAGTACGTGACCAACAACTACACCTTTAATGCCTTCGTTGCGTACTTCAACACCTTCTACTTCAATCCCACTACGGGTAATTTTTTCAGCTAGCTCTTTAGCTGATACTCCTGATAAATCTACATAGTCTTGTAACCAGCGATATGATACAAACATTCGAATACCCTCCCTTTATGCTCGTTTGAATTGTTTTAAGAAACGTAAATCATCTGTATAGAAATGACGAATATCGTCTACACCGTACTTCAGCATCGCAATACGCTCAGGTCCCATACCGAAAGCAAACCCTTGATATTTCTTTGAATCGTACCCTGCCATTTCAAGTACGTTTGGATGAACCATTCCCGCACCTAAAATTTCGATCCAGCCTGTTTTTTTACATACGTTACATCCGTTTCCTCCACATTTGAAGCATGATACATCTACTTCAACGGAAGGCTCTGTGAATGGGAAGAAACTTGGACGAAGGCGAATTTCGCGCTCTTCACCAAACATTTTCTTCGCAAATGCTTCAAGCGTTCCTTTTAAATCACTCATGCTAATATTTTCATCAATGACAAGCCCCTCAATTTGAGTGAACTGATGTGAATGCGTCGCATCATCGTCATCACGGCGGTAAACCTTACCTGGGCAGATAATACGAATCGGTCCTTTTTCCGTGTTTTTTTCCATCGTACGTGCTTGTACAGGAGATGTATGTGTACGCATTAGAATTTCGTCTGTAATATAAAATGAATCCTGCATGTCACGCGCTGGGTGACCTTTTGGCAAGTTCAGTGCTTCAAAGTTGTAGTAGTCTTGCTCTACTTCTGGTCCTTCTACAATGCTGTAGCCCATCCCTAAAAATAGATCTTCAACTTCTTCAACGACCGCTGTTAACGGATGATGATTTCCTGTTTGCACCGGACGACCAGGAAGCGTTACGTCAATTGATTCTGATGATAATTTACGCTCAACTTCCGCTTGCTCTAATGCAGTCTGCTTTTCTTCAATTTTTGTCGCAATTGCCTCGCGCACTTCATTCGCAAGGGCTCCAATTACCGGGCGCTCTTCAGCAGAAAGTTTTCCCATCCCACGCAGAACTTCTGTAATCGGTCCTTTTTTACCTAAATACGCTACGCGAATATCATTTAACGCTTTTAAATCAGCTGCTTCTTCTACTTTTGCAACAGCTTCCGCCTGCAGTTCCTGTAAACGTTCTTTCACTGTTTTTTCCTCCTTTATTTTAGACAAAATAAAAAACTCGCCCCTAAAAAAGGGACGAGTATTAGTCGCGTTACCACCCTAGTTAGCAATGCACATAATGATTGCATTACTCTCTTCGTTACGATTAACGGCTTTGCCGGAACACCTTTACAATCAATTGGTCCAAGTGTCAACTCAGGAGGTGAATTCACTCGCTTCTTCTATAAAGGTACTTTCAGTCACGGCACCTTCTCCCTAAATAGCGAATTGCTAGCTACTAGTCTCCATCAACGTTTTTTCAATATGTAACTATTGTCTTATTATATTGAAAACCACGGCCCGTTGCAACTACCTTCCGCCTAAATAATACACGAGAATTCCTGCTGCAACCGCTACGTTTAGCGATTCACTTTTTCCATAGATCGGAATATACAAATTTGCATCCGTTTGCTGAAGAAATTCTTCTCTTACTCCGTTCCCCTCATTTCCAACCATTAGAGCGAAGGAGGAAGCGGTTTGCACTTCCTGATACGGCTTGCCGTTTTGTAAAGACGTTCCGTAAATGGCTACGTTTTGTTCTTTTAACTGAGCAATCACTTCCCCTAGATTTCCTTTTAAAATAGGGAAGTGAAAAATAGCACCCTGTGTGGAACGAATCACCTTACTATTATAAACGTCTACGCTTCCTTCACCGATCACGACGAGCTCAATACCTGCAGCCTCTGCTGTTCGAATGATGGTTCCAAGATTCCCTGGGTCCTGAATCGCGTCTAATAATAACACCTTTTGTACGCTCGGAAGCTCTGTCATCACACTTTGATAACAAATCGCTGCCGCACCTTGCGGGGTTTCGGTATCTGAGATAGCTTTCATTACGTCTGGCTTCACCCAAACGATGGATACATCATCAACATTCCACGCGGATGGAATTTCGACTTCATCTGAAATGATCACTTCTTTAATATTCTCTTTATGCTTAAGCGCCTCTTCTACAAGGTGAAAGCCTTCAACAATAAATAAACCGGTTTTGTCGCGCTCTTTCTTTGTATGAAGCTTTTTCCAACCTTTTACTTGAGGGTTTTTCACTGAATCAATTCGTTTCAACGTACCTTCTCCTTTTAATTCATAACTTTTTTCAACTATTCTACTACTGATTGTACATAGAAATCGGAAAGAAGACAAAAACTATTCTTGAAAAGATTACATATGTTGAGGTGATAAGGATGGATTTAAATTTACGAAATGCAATTTTATCAAACGTTAGCGGTAATTCTCCAGAGGAACTAGAAGCAACTATTATGGATGCGATCCAAAGCGGTGAAGAAAAAATGCTTCCTGGACTTGGCGTATTATTCGAAGTTCTATGGAAAAACTCCGATCAGTCAAACAAGCACGACATGCTTACAACAATCGAAAAAGGTCTTCAATAAAAAAATCCCTCACCTCATCAGGTGGGGGATTTTTTTATTAGTTAAACGTTAAATTTTGAACAGTCTCTGCATCTAAACGTTTAATCACTTCGGTAATTAATTTCACCGCGTTCTCGTAATCATCACGGTGAAGCATCGCTGCGTGTGAATGGATATAACGAGTCGCAATCGTAATTGATAAAGCCGGAACACCGTTTGCTGACAGGTGAATAGAACCAGAATCTGTTCCGCCACCAGCAATCGCATCAAACTGATACGGAATGTTTAGTTCATCAGCCGTATTTGTCACCAAATCACGAAGCCCCTTATGAGAAACCATGGACGCATCGTATAAAATGATTTGCGGGCCGTCTCCCATTTTGCTTGCTGCTTCCTTGCTTGAAATACCTGGTGTATCACCAGCAATCCCTACATCAACACCGAATGCAATGTCAGGTTGAATAAGGTTAGCGGATGTTTTCGCACCGCGCAATCCAACTTCTTCTTGAACCGTTCCAACACCGTATACGATGTTTGGATGTGCTTCGTCTTTTAAATTTTTCAACACGTCAATGGCAATTGCACAGCCAATGCGGTTGTCCCATGCTTTAGCTAACAGCATTTTTTCGTTGTTCATTACGGTAAATTCGAAATAAGGCACTACTTGGTCCCCAGGACGCACGCCAAATTCCATCGCTTCTTCGCGACTAGAAGCACCGATATCAATGAACATATCTTTAATATCAACAGGCTTTTTGCGTGCTTCAGGTGGTAAAATGTGAGGTGGTTTTGAACCAATAATCCCCGTTACATCGCCTTTAGCCGTAACAATAGTTACGCGCTGTGCTAGCATTACTTGTGACCACCAGCCACCAACCGTTTGAAAGCGTAGGAATCCTTTATCGTCGATTTGCGTAATCATGAAGCCAACTTCATCTAAGTGACCAGCCACCATAATTTTAGGACCGTTTTCTTGTCCCACTTTTTTCGCGATTAAGCTACCTAATCCATCTGTCGTAATCTCATCGGCAAATGGCTCTATGTATCGTTTCATGACTTCACGTGGCTCACGTTCGTTCCCTGGAATCCCTTTAGCATCTGTTAATTCTTTTAGCATCGTTAATGTTGCATCTAGTTTACTCATCTTCATCCTCCTTTTTATGCCAATAATTTCATTATACAGAATAATTGATTAAATCCAAACTATATTTCGTTTTCTTAATATCCTTCTTTTTGGCGCTGATAGTTTACTTCGTTTTTTGACATATACGCGTCCTCTACGTCTTCGTTCGTGAACCCAAGCATTTCACCAAGCGCTAAGTAATCACCGAACACTTCAACATAGCTTTGTCGATTTGGCTCCGTGCGCAGACCGAGAACCCCGTCATATACTTTTAAGAATTGCTCTGTAACATCTGCTCCTCGTTCACTGCTTGTAATAACATCCATATCATGAAGACTAAATTCAATTCCAAGTGATAGTAAGAAGTGAATACCATCCACATATTCTTCTAAAATTTTCTCTTTCGGTGAAGCACCCTTTACGCTCCAAAATTTAAAGCAGCGTGTTTCATTGGCAAGCTCACCTAACTCCACAAGCAAAGCCAATACTTTACGCTGAATTAAATTTTCTTCTTTTAGTTGATGTGTTGTTTCTATATGCATATCTAATTCTTTTTGCATCGCAAATAAACGTACTAATTTCATGTGTTTTACACTCCTTTTCTTTCTGAACAAAAAAAGTATAACAAATATCGACTTCTATGAAACCTTTTATGATTTAAACCGTAAATTACACAAGAATGTTTTATAGGAGGGGCGAAAATGTTTGTCGTTCTCTTTCGTTTACTAATTATCGGTGCTTTCTTTTATCTTTTGTACAAGGGCGTATATTATTTATGCAGCCCAAAAAGAAAATTAGATGCGGCACACGAAAAGAAAGAATTTTACATGCTTGATGAAAAGGGCAATGCACGTAAAAATTTTCTCCTAACGTATCAAGGCAGACTATTTGAAGGGGAAAAATACGTGGGTACTACTTCTGAATCATTTGAAGTGATCTCCATCCACATCTCTATTCAAAAATCACATCAGCTAGAGGGACTTTCTCGAATGGACTTTACGCGAATTGAACAAGAAGTTCAGTATGTTTATCCCTATGCCAAGATTCAATGGAAGAGCCCTGTAAAAGAGTTTATTGCGAGCAGGGTGTAAAAAGAAAACGAAAAAGCACTCAACCAACTACGAATGCTTTTTCGTTTTCTGTATGACACTTATTGTGTACGACTCATCCACTCTACAAGCAGAATGAAATCAATTATAGCTAATAGAGGTAACCCTAGCTTGAACTGCACATGCTTCGTTTTATGGCGACAAGCGAACATCCCAATCGTTGTCCCTAAAGCTCCGAAAACGATGCTCACAATCCAAATCGTTTTCTCTGCAATCCGCCATTCATGGCGAATCGCTCTTCGTTTGTCCGTCCACATCACAAAAAAACCAACTAGATTAATGACAAGTAAATAGATCCACACAAGTTCCACATTTTTCACCTCATAAAAACAAAAGAGCTCCTTCATATGAAGGAGCTCTGACGTATTATTTGTCTAGGTTCTTTTTAGCAGCAGATGCTAATTCTGCGAATGCTTTTTCGTCAGCGATTGCTAAGTCAGCAAGCATTTTACGGTTAACTTCGATTCCTGCTAATTTTAAACCGTGCATTAAACGGCTATAAGAAAGACCATTCATGCGAGCAGCCGCATTGATACGTGTGATCCATAATTTACGGAAATCACGTTTCTTTTGACGACGGTCACGGTAAGCATACATTAATGATTTCATTACTTGTTGGTTAGCTACTTTGTATAATGTATGTTTGGAACCGTAATAACCTTTAGCTAATTTTAAAACTCTTTTACGACGTTTGCGCGTCACTGTACCGCCTTTTACACGTGGCATAGTTGTTTCCCTCCTGTATTGTATCTATAATAATCCGAACTTATTTTACGTTTGTTAATAGGTGACGAATGCGTTTGAAGTCACCAGTGCTTACTAGAGAAGCTTTGCGTAGTTTACGCTTTTGTTTTGTAGATTTGTTAGCGAATAAATGGCTTGTGTAAGCGTGAGAACGTTTAAGTTTTCCACTTCCAGTTCTTTTGAAACGCTTAGCAGCGCCACGGTGAGTTTTCATTTTTGGCATGGGGAGTTCCTCCTCGTATGATTATTTTTCGTTTTTAGGTGCTAAAACTAAGAACATGCTACGTCCTTCCATTTTAGGAGCTGATTCAATTGTTCCTACTTCTGTGCAAGCAGCTGAGAAACGATCAAGAACTCGTTGACCAATCTCTTTATGCGTAATTGCACGACCTTTGAATCGGATCGATGCTTTTACTTTGTCTCCTTTTTCAAGGAACTTAATTGCATTGCGTAGTTTTGTGTTGAAATCATGCTCATCAATTGTCGGACTTAAACGTACTTCTTTTAAGTTAATGACCTTTTGATTTTTACGAGCTTCTCTGTCTTTACGTTGTTGCTCATAACGGAATTTACCGTAGTCCATAATACGACACACAGGTGGTTTCGCGTTAGCTGCAACCATTACAAGATCAAGATTTACTCGAGAAGCGATTTCTAATGCTTCTTGTTTAGATTTAATGCCCAACTGTTCGCCGTTCTGATCGATCAGACGAACTTCACGAGCACGAATACCTTCGTTAACCATCATGTCCTTGCTAATAAGTAGCCACCTCCAAGGTTTTATAAAGGAATATATGATTCGCATCTGGTACGTCGAGGATTTTTTAATCGTTTCATAAAAAAAGATGCGAGTATGTACCACACACCCACATCTTGAAAGTTCAAGTATAAAAAACGATCTCAAAACCTGCTAACTGCTTAGCGCGTCCATCAGGTGAGAAGCGGGTGCTCCTTCTTTTGCATCAACATATATTCAGTTTCCATAAGAGATTATATCAAGTAACATAACGTTTGTCAATAATCATGCCGAATAACAGCAACGAAATAAATTGTAGCAGAATTACGAAAAGTTGACAATACCTTTTCGTATTTTATTTTTTATGGAAAAAATTAAAATGCCTTCTCCCCCTACAAAAACACAGCGCGGCAACGTCACGCGCAAGCTCCCTACTCATCCAAAAAAGACCTTCCTCACTGTACCTACTCAAAAAAAAGCTATTCCAAAAAACAGCACGGCAACGCACGTGCACACAACCTACCTGTCCAAACGACCTCCACCCCACAGAACTCCCCCACAAAGGTCTTTCTTTTACATAAGGGGATGAGGGCAGCCCGCAAGGGAGGCGCTCATCCCCTTATGCTTAACCAAAAGACCCTAACAGCTCTACCGTTAGGGTCTTTTGGTTAAGTGGATGCTAAATTATCGTTTAGCCTCTGACTTTAGTGTTTGAACGAACTGTTCAAATGACACTGTCTCTGACTTTTGCTCGCCATACTTACGAACGTTCACTGCGTTCTCTGCTACCTCATTATCCCCTACTACAAGCATATAAGGCGTTTTTTGCATTTGAGCTTCGCGGATTTTATACCCGATCTTCTCTTCACGCTCATCCATCTCAACGCGGAATCCTTCTAATTGAAGCTGCTCTTGAATTTTCTTCGCGTAATCCAAGTGTACTCCCGGTGATACTGGAATCACTTTCGCTTGAACAGGGGCTAACCATGTTGGGAATGCTCCTTTGTACTCTTCAATTAAGAAAGCAATGAAGCGTTCCATTGTTGATACAACGCCGCGGTGAATAACAACCGGACGATGCGGCTTACCATCTTCTCCAACATACGTTAAGTCGAAGCGTTCTGGTAATAAGAAGTCAAGTTGAACTGTTGATAACGTTTCATCTTTTCCAAGCGCTGTACGAACCTGTACGTCTAACTTCGGACCGTAGAATGCTGCTTCGCCTTCTGCTTCGAAGTACTCGATTCCTAGCTCGTCCATTGCGTCTTTTAACATGCTTTGTGCTTTTTCCCACATTGCATCGTCATCAAAATATTTCTCTTTATCTGCTGGATCACGGTAAGACAGGCGGAATGAATAATCGTCTAATCCGAAATCTTTGTATACGTCTAAAATTAGACGTACTGTACGAATAAACTCATCTTTGATTTGATCAGGGCGAACAAAGATGTGCGCATCATTTAGCGTCATTCCACGAACACGCTGTAGTCCTGAAAGTGCTCCTGACATTTCGTAACGGTGCATTGTTCCAAGCTCAGCAATACGAATCGGTAATTCACGATAGCTGTGAATATCATTTTTGTATACCATCATATGATGAGGACAGTTCATTGGACGAAGAACAAGCTGCTCGTTGTCCATTTCCATTGCTGGGAACATGTCATCTTGGTAGTGATCCCAGTGACCAGATGTTTTATAAAGCTCTACGCTACCTAATACTGGTGTGTATACGTGCTGATAACCTAGACGCTCTTCTTTGTCCACGATGTAACGTTCAACAACGCGACGAATTGTAGCACCTTTTGGTAACCATAAAGGTAGACCTTGTCCCACTTTTTGAGAGTTTGTGAAAAGTTTTAGCTCTTTTCCGAGTTTACGGTGATCACGCTCTTTTGCTTCTTCAAGAAGACGTAAATGTTCGTTCAAGTCTTCTTTTGTGAAGAATGCAGTACCGTAAATACGTTGTAGCATTTGGTTGTTGCTATCTCCGCGCCAGTACGCACCTGCAACGCTTAATAGCTTAAATTCTTTGATTTTACCTGTAGACGGGACATGCACACCGCGGCAAAGGTCAAAAAATTCACCTTGTTCATAAATTGAAACTGCTTCTCCTGCTGGGATTGCATCGATTAATTCTAATTTCAAGTCATCGCCGATTTCCTTGAACAGACGAATTGCTTCTTCTCGTGGCACTTCTTTACGCACGATATCCAAGTTTTCGTTGATGATTTTTTTCATTTCTTTTTCAATCGCAGGTAAATCTTCTGGCGTAATAGCTTCTTCCATATCGATATCATAGTAGAAACCATTCTCGATAACAGGACCTACTCCTAATTTTACGTCTTTGTATAGACGTTTGATTGCTTGAGCCATTAAATGCGCTGTACTATGACGCATTACTTCTAATGATTCCGGCGTACCTTGTGTCACAATCTCAATTGCTCCATCTTCTTGAATAGGTGTACGAAGATCAATTAATTCACCGTTTAGCTTCCCAGCAATTGATTTTTTCTTTAATCCTGGGCTAATTGAAAAGGCAATATCTTCTGTTGTAGTGCCTCTTGGAAATTCCTTTACTGCACCATCTGGAAATGTCATTTTTACTACTTCTGACATGTTTATTCACTCCTTTTATAAAATAAAAAAACTCGTCCCCCAAAAAGGGACGAGTTGTAATCGCGGTACCACCCTTGTTTCTATCCAAACCAAATAAGCTTGAATAGCTCAAGTATTTTTAACGGAAAAACCCGTCAACAATTACTAAAGTCTCAACTCGTTCACTGCTGAAGTTTAGAGGTGGTAAATATAACTCTCGTGTTAGGAAGTTTGCAGCCATGACTTCCCTCTCTTCAAAACCGTAAAATTATATTCTTGTCCTCGTCTTAACCTATCTCTTATGAGAATTATAAGTAAAATTACTCCATTATTATATGCCGTTTATCGTTAGAAATCAACCTCTTCCTGTGCATAATTTGTACACACAGAGAAAAAGTCAGCGAGCGAATAAAGAACGACTCTTTCTTGAAAAATGGTCCTTAACAGTTGAATAGATCCTTCAGTTGGATCATTTGTATACACATAAACAGCAGATGGCGCCATTCCAACAAGAGGAGCCACAACACGTTGATCTATGTATAAAGTCTTTGGAGTAGTCGATGCATTCGCTGAAAAAAATTCTCGCTGCGTGTCGTTTAGTTCTAGCAAACTGTGGTCATAGAGTTTAAACCGATCGCTTCCTTCGTGAACAACATAGACACAGCTCATATAGTGCGTCTGCTGACGAATCGTGTGACGGAGCTGTTCAATATACACCTGATATTCCTGCTCTAGCTTATATTCATCAATACCTACTCCAACGTAATATTGCAGACGTTGACAGTATTCCCGGAGACGGAACTGAATAAACGATTCAAATGTAAAATCTCGCTCTTCTGTCAATAGTTCCTCTAAAGCCTCTTCCACTAAGCGTTCACGACTCTTAGAAAATTGCTTTTGTGGTATATCTGTACGCTCACCTTCTAAAATAGATTGAACCATGTGAAGAATCTGGATCTGCTCCTCATGCTCTTCGTAAAAAAACTTACTTTGAATAATCGACAGTAAAAATTCTTGCTCTTTAAAGGAGATCAAATAACGAATGAAGACTGGTATAACAACTTCACGTAAAAGAGCAGCTTTTGTTTGTTTTGCATCTATAGTTAATAGTTGATGATCAACTAATCGGAAGCAATTTTCATGTACCGAAAGGGTTTCTTGCTGTAAACGCAGCAACTCATAAATCTGTATAGCATCACTTTGATTTTGAAAATACATCTTAATCAACCCTACCCCCCCTTTTTTGATGGACACGCTCAAGTTATATATATGGGGGAATACGCAAAAAAATGAGCAAGTCATGATGATAAAATCACATAACTTGCTCATTTTTTAATAACGGCGGTTTTTACCTGTTACTTCTGTTGGTGTCGTAAGCGCCCGAATGCGCTCCATAATCCTTGCCGCCTTCAACGCTTCTTGTTCACCGCGCTGTGTATACGTAAAATGATGCTCAAGCTGTTTCCAATCTAAATTTGAAGCAAAAAAGGTTGGTAAGTTTTCGAGCATACGAAATTGTAGAATCGTTCCTAGAATATCATCCCTCATCCAGCTTGTTACGGATTCAGCTCCTAAATCATCAAGCATGAGAACAGGCGCTTTTTTAACGAACTCTACCTTTTCATTGACAGACTGATCTTGAAACGAACCTTTTAATTCACGTAAAAACTCTGGCACGTACACAATTAGTGAGCGCACCTGCTTGTCAGCGAGCTCATTTGCAATGGCGCCAAGTAAGTATGTTTTTCCAACGCCGAAAGGACCATGAATATACAACCCTTTCACTTGTTTTCCCGGCTCATATTCACGAAGAAACTGATGTGCTAGTTTAATCGCCTCAATACGCCCATGCTCTACTTCAATCTCCGCCATAGACGCACGTAAAATATCCTTTGGCACGTACAGACTTTGAATAAAAGCCTGCTGCTCTTGCATTTGATCTTCACGTACTTTTTTAGGGCAGCGCTCATACTGCAAATCAATGGTTTTCCCTTGAATAATAAGCTGCGGATGATACCCTTCAATCATATTAATGCATTGACCAAGTGAGGGACACTGCTCACATTGTTTGCTTTGAGTAGTATACTCATATAATTTTATTAAGCTTCGATCAATCATTTCAGCTGTTACTCGATCTTCATTTTCACGTAAAAATGCTTGAACCCTTGCATCAGCCATTACTTTTTTCTTCATTTCTTGAAATCGCTTTTGAAAGTCCCCTTTATTGGCAAACTCTCGAAGCGAGTCATTTAACGGACGCATCTTCCTCACCTCTTTTCAACCTATGATTTATCTTTTCGGTACTGCTTTAACTCTTCTTCTAACTTGCGTTTTTCCTCTTCAAAGCTTGAAGAAGCGGGCGCTTCATCATTGCTTTGCTGTGGCTGCTCTTCTTTTTGTTCATTCAGCCATTTCGGCACCATTTCTTTTCGAACAACTCGGCGTGATGAAGTAGACTTTGCTTGCTTCGCTTCCGGCCAATTTTGATATTGCTTATGCTCTTGCTTTGCAAGCTCCATCGCTTCACGAACCGTTTTCAAGTTTTTTCTCGCCCAATGACTTGCGATTTTTTCCATGTAGGCTTTGGATAATTTCATATCTGTTCGCAGCATGACGTAATAAATTAAGACGTTCACTACACCCGCAGGCAACTTTTGTTTAAACATGACGTCTTCAATCATCTGAAGCTCTGTTTTTGCCGGCTCTGCTCCACCTGAAAAATCTACCAACAGCTGTCTTGGAGACGTAGTCTCTAGCTGTTTTATGAGCTGTTCTTCCTGTGTTGTTGGCTCTTTCTCTTCCATCGTGCGCAGTGCCGGTGGCTGAATCGTGTCTCCTAGACTCGGTAGCGTATCACCATTTGAAAACTGATAATAGTCCCGCGCCGATTTCCGAAGCTGTTCAATATCCACCTGATCGTTTTCATTTAAGGCCCCAATCACAATATTTTTCATTTGAAGCGCATCGATTCCGTACAAAAAAGCAAGTTTCTTAATCGCTTCTTTTACTTTCGTTGTGATTGCTCGCTTTGGAATCATCGTGTCTGTTAAACCAGCGTAAAACAGGTCGAAGTTAAATACGTCATCTTGAACAGTCGGAGCCTTTGATGTCGTGTGGTCGACATATTCTAAGCCATCATCGGCCAACAAGTCCTGATTGGTTTGATCAAAATTAGGTGATAACTCATGCTCATGTAGAGACTGAAACACTTCATTAAATGAACGAGTCACATCGCTAAATTCCCCTTGAGGGCGTACTTCATCAGAAAAAGACCTCTTTATTTTATGAAACAAGTTTTTCCCTACGCGGTTATACAAATAGACGTTTAATACCCCATCGTTGAAAAAACGGTAAGGTGAAAGAGGAGGCTGTAACTCATAAATGAAGATTCGACTCTCATTTTCTTCTTTTACATACGTCCGCAGTAGCCCAATTCCTTCTAGCTTCAAACGTTCTTGATGGATCTGTCTTAAATTTAGTTGCATCAGCACCATTAAATGATGATGCGTCGACTCTTGTCCCCATAATCGATCTTTCTCAAGCTCACTCCATAAAGTCATGTATAAGCTAAAGCAAAGCGAACCAATTAACGGTTGATAAAGCGTTGTTAAGACGTTGCGATCATATTCATGAATGATGCCACTTGCCCTTACTACGTAACGATCAACTGGTATCATTTCTTTCCAATGTTGTTGATTCATGACTTACTTCCCTACCTTATAAGGTACTACCTCCGTTAAGAGATAAAAAAAGAGCCGAAGACTTAGTTCTGAGCTCTTTTACATACGTTCTTTTTTGATTAATTCTCTCAGTTCATCAATAAATACATTAATGTCTTTAAACTGGCGATAAACGGAGGCGAATCTTACATACGATACTTCATCAATTTTCGCTAGGCGTTCCATCACCATTTCGCCTACTGTATCTGATTGAATTTCAGATACACCTTGGCTGCGAAGTTCTTTATCAATGTCGATGACCGTGTCTTCTAATTGCTTTAACGGGACAGGTCTCTTTTCACACGCCTTAATAAGACCGCGCAAAATCTTTTCTTTGCTAAATTCTTCTCTCGCTCCATCTTTTTTAACAACAACTAAAGGAATTTCCTCTACTCGCTCAAACGTTGTAAAACGGTATTGGCACTCCTCACATTCTCGTCTTCTGCGAATGGAACGTCCTTCTTCAATTGGTCTAGAGTCTAAGACTCTAGTTCCATTATGATAACATGACGGACATTTCATGGTCTCAGCTCCATTATGGCAACATTTTTGTATAATTTTATATTCCATTTTTTAAAATCAAAATGCATTGTTTGCATGAAAACTTTTGCATATCTATCATCTTATAAAAGATGCTCTTCTAACACAAGTAAAGGAGCATAAAATTTTTAATTACCTGCTCCCACTCTCGTAGCTCCTGCACGGACAAATACTAACTTCTTGTTCAATTGTTCATACATGCTTTTAATCATAGCCTTACTATACCCGAAATCCATTGGCAAAATTTTCGTATCAGTTGTGACGGAAAAATCAATTGCTGTCTCAAATGGGCGTAATGAAATAATGGTGATCACCATAAACGCTTTACGACCTTTTTTAATATTCACACTAATTTCGCCGCGATCCTCGTATGCCGCTACAATTTCAAAGCCTTCTAATTTCTCCATTAACTCTTTGACTGCTTTAAACCCATTTGGGGCAGTTGTCTTATAGTAATGACTTCTCAAACTCTCGTCTGGATGATGATCACCTGTTTCACACTGAGTTGAGAAAACGCTTTTAATATTATCTAGAACCCCCATGCTTACCGCTCCTTCTTTTACCCTTTCTTCTATCATAACAAAAAAGAGGTGTATAATATACACCTCTTGCTCATTCATTTACAATTGTTCATTATAGCGCTTTTACTTGCGCTGGCTTCACTTGTACAGGGCCCATACCACGTGGTAATTCAACTGTTTCACGTGTTTCAGCTCCTAAGCTTTCAGCAATGTGATTAGCCGCAACATTTGGATCTAAATGCCCGCATGTGTATACATCAATACTCGCATATCCATGTTCAGGGAAGCTATGAATAGTTAAGTGAGATTCAGAAATAATAACCACTCCACTCACACCCTGTGGTGCAAATTTATGGAATGCTACCTCACGAACTTCTGCTCCTGATTTTAAAGCAGCATCTACAAATGTTTTTTCAATGAATTCAATATCGTTTAGCTTGTCGAAATCGCAACCCCATAATTCTGAGATTACATGACGTCCCATAGTTTCCATTTAAATGTTTCCCCCTTTAAGAAATTGTAATGGATCAGATGAAATCCTTTCCCATATGGAATGACATCTACCACGGGGGAAAGTTAGTCCAAAGAGGTCCTAACCCTTTAAGTAGCACATTACCGTAGGTATATAAGAAGTTCACGAAACATAGTATACTTTGTTTAAAATCATTTTGCAATACATGTTTTTTTATTTTTTGGTACAAACGACCATTTGAAAGGGCTGTTCGTTTCTTCTTTTTTTACGGTTACCTACGGAACATTATTCATGTATTATTATGTGTCTATAATTTTTTTACCCTACCTCTCCACCGGAAAACATCAAAAATAAAACAGGTTGATTGGTAAGGCTTACAAAAACCTACCAATCAACCTGTAATTTAGTTTCATTTTATCCTACTTTTACTTCTGAGGGTTTCATCATTTGGAGTGCCGTATATTTTACTAAATCAACCACTCGTTTTGAATATCCCCATTCGTTGTCGTACCAAGCGAGTACTTTTAACTTTCTTGATCCCATCATCATAGTCGATAATCCATCAATAATAGCTGAATTTGGATTCGTATTAAAATCGATGGAGACTAATGGCTCAGTTGTACAATCTAAAATTCCTTTTAAATGGCCGCTTGCTGCCCGACTAAATGCATTGTTCACTTCTTCTACTGTCACATCAGTTTGCAAGTCGACAACCAAATCAACTAATGACACGTTTGGTGTTGGCACGCGAAGCGCTAAACCGTGTAATTTCCCTTTAAGATGCGGAAGAACCAAGCTTAAAGCCTTCGCAGCACCAGTGGTTGTTGGGATAATGGATTCTCCACAAGCACGGGCACGACGCAGGTCTTTGTGTGGGTTGTCTAAATTCTTTTGGTCGTTCGTAAAGGAGTGGATTGTTGTCATTAATCCATTTTCGATTCCAAAATGCTCATCTAATACTTTTACAACAGGTGCTAAGCAATTAGTCGTGCAAGAAGCATTTGAAATAACGTGATGCTGTTCTACATCCAACGTGTCTTCGTTTACGCCCATTACAATCGTTGCATCCGCTTCTTTTCCAGGAGCAGTCAGAATCACTTTTTTAGCTCCTGCATGTAAATGAAGGGACGCTTTTTCTTTTGAATTAAATTTCCCTGTCGCTTCGATCACGATATCTACGTTCAAATCATTCCACGGTAATAATTCAGGCTCGCGGCAGCTTAACAATTGAATGACTTTTCCGTCTACTAAAAGTGCGTCATCGTTCGCTCTTACATCCCCGTCAAATTTACCATGGATAGAATCATATTTTATTAAATGAGCAAGTGTTTCAGCTGGATAACTAGCGTTGATTGCCACTAGCTCAATATTTTCTTCTTTAATAAGATTTCTAAACACCATACGACCAATTCTCCCAAAACCACTAATTGCGACTCGCATCTTCATGATGTTCACCACTCCCCTTAATGTTATACTTTTTAACATATACCCTGTTATTAGTATAACACATTTGGAGTTTTTTGCACTAATTAAAATACACCATTTTATCTTCAAAATTTCATTTTGATAAAAGCGCCTAGTCACAATTAAGACAACAAAAAAAAGAAGGAGAGCGTTCTCCTTCTTTTTACGTTTATTTATCTAAAAATGCTAATACGCTAAGCAACTGTTGCTTCGTTTCTTCAACACTTCCGTTATTATTAATCACCGCATCCGCAAGCGGTACTTTTTCAATCAGCTTCATTTGGGAAGCGATTCGGTTCGTTGCTTCTTGTTCTGATAAATCGTTGCGTTTTATCAATCGCTCCAGTTGGACGGATTCATCAACATAGACTAGGAGCACTTTATCTACTAAATGAGTCAAGTTGCTTTCAAATAAAAGCGGGATATCTAAGACAATGATCGGTTCATTCGCTTCAATGAGCGTTTCCTTTTGTGATAGCATTGATTGGCGAACCGCTGGATGAACGATTCCGTTTAGAGTCGTTCTTTTTTGTTCATCAGCAAAGATCATGGAGCCTAGCTTGACTCGATTAAGCGTTTTGTCAGCAGCGAGAATTTCTTCGCCGAACGCTTCAACGATTTGCTCGTAAGCTTTTTCTCCTGGCTCTACGACTTCTCTAGCGATGACGTCTGCGTCGATTACAGGTATGTTCATTTCTTTTAACATATTAGATACAGTGCTTTTTCCACTAGCAATTCCGCCAGTTAAACCGATAACAAGAGCCATATTTCTTCTCCTTTTTGAATGAGAGTGGGATTGTGTTTTTGAATAGTTCGGTCTTTCGTTTCAGACTGCTTCGCTTTCCACAAAGCGAGCGCTGAGCCGCCTCCTCGTTGCTTCGCTTCCTGCGGGGTCTCATCTGTCCCTCTCATCACGCAGGAGTCTTCGCTATCTTCCTCTTCAGACCTCTTTTCATTGAATCGAAATGTTTTGGAGACCTCTTCCTTCATTGCGGTTGATTTTCTACACGTGCATTTACGAACTTATAGACGTAAAATCCCAAGGATAATGAGCAACACCCCAGGGAGGAATGAGAAGGATTTCATCCATTTTAAGTGTGAGAAGGCTTTACCAAAATGAATACCTAGACCTAAAAAACAGAAGCTCATGAGTCCAACAATAATGGATAAGTACAGTGGGGAGTACCCGAGTAAGGCCGCACCTATTCCTGCTCCAAATGCGTCTAAGGAAAGGGCCACACCTAGCATGATCGCTTCAATTCCGTTAATGGAACCAGATTGATCGAAGTCGGCGACAGTCGGCTTTTTTAAGATGTTAATGACCACACCGAGCGTTTTAATTTCAAGTTTTAATAGAACCTTTTCTTCTTCTTTATTTTCCGCCTGTGAATCAGAGGGATGAAAAAATTGATACAAAACCCATGCCCCGAGAATTAATAAAATAAATCCTCCGAGCTTTTCCGTGAACGCGGGTGATACAAATGTAGCTAGTAAATTCCCTAATAGCATGGAGACAACTAATGATAGCGCCGAACAGCAGGAGATAATGATAATTGATTTTAATGGAATCCGTAATTTTCTTAAGCCATACGTCAATCCAACGCTAAAATTATCAAGGCTGACGGCAAAAGCTAATAAAAGTAGTGAGAATAAAACGGTCATGATAAAGCTCCTTCCATATCGTATCAGAGATAGTATATGAAAGAAGCCTATCCTTTGTTATAGTTGCCTATGAAAGTTGCTGACATTTCGGACAAATGTGAGTTCCACGTCCTGCTACAACCGTCTTTTCAATAGCGGTTCCGCAATTGCGACACGCTTCACCTTTTTTGCCGTACACGTACAGCTGAAGCTGAAACTGTCCTACTTTTCCTTGTGTGTTCACATATGAACGAATGGTACTGCCTCCGGATTCAATTGCTTCTCCAAGCGTTTTAATGATTTCTTCGTGAAGCTTTGTTATTTCATCATCAGTCAATTGATTGGAAATTTTCTCTGGATGAATAGATGCCCGAAATAATGCTTCATCTACATAGATGTTTCCTAATCCAACCACAATGGTCTGATCAAGCAGAGCAGCTTTTACTTTACGATTCGTTTTCTTAAGACGCTCTTTTAAGAGTGTCGGAGTAAACGCTTCGTCAAAAGGCTCAGGTCCTAGAGTCGCAAGGGGTGCTTCTGTTTCTTCCTGCCCCTTTGTAAATAAATGCATCGTCCCAAATTTTCGAACGTCACGGTAGCGTAGCTCAGTACCATCTGTGAATTCAAACATGACGTGAGTATGCTTGTCGTAAGGCTCTTCTTTCTTTGCTAAAGCATACCGACCTTCCATACGCAGGTGAGAAACAATTACGTAATGGTCCAGAAAGATTTTTAAAAACTTTCCTCTTCTCCCTACGTCTTGGATCGTTTCACCGATTAATGCATCAGCAAACTGCTCGATTTCGGCAGGTTTTTTTATAATGTTTGGCCATAAAACCGTTACTGTTTTGATCGTTTTCCCTTTCACTAATTCAATTAACGTGCGTCTTACCGTTTCAACTTCAGGTAATTCAGGCATCTTGATCCCTTCCTTTTCTAAGCTGTCAGTAAAGCAGCAATCTAAAAAAGATTGCTGCTTCTATTTGTTTAGTATCATTACTTCGCATCAAACCACGTTGGTCCGTATGCATAGTCTACTTTTAGTGGTACATCTAGCTTTAATGCGTTCTCCATTACGTCTGGAACGATTTCTTGTAGCTTTTCAATCTCTTCTCGTGGTGCTTCAAAGATCAATTCATCGTGCACTTGAAGCAAGAGACGAGCTTTCATTCCTTCTTTTTCTAAGCGCTCGCTCATTGCGATCATCGCTTTTTTAATAATATCTGCAGCCGTTCCTTGAATCGGTGTATTCATCGCTGTGCGTTCCGCAAAGCTTCGTAAGTTGAAATTACGGCTTGTGATCTCTGGGAGATAACGACGGCGATTTAATAGCGTCGTCACATAGCCCTTACTTTTGGCATCATGAACGATATCCTCCATGTACTCTTTAACGCCTGTGAAGCTCTCTAAGTAGCGATCAATGAATTTACCCGCTTCTTTTCTTGTAATGCCTAAGTTTTGAGAAAGCCCATAATCACTAATTCCATACACAATTCCAAAGTTTACGGCTTTTGCTTGTCTTCTCATATTTGACGTGACGTCTTCCTTTTCAACGTGGAAGACATCCATCGCGGTTTTTGTATGAATATCTAAATCATGTTGAAATGCATCAATTAATTCTTTATCTTGCGCAATGTGAGCAAGAACACGTAGCTCAATTTGCGAATAGTCCGCTGCAAAAATGATCCAATCTGGTTCAGACGGCACGAACGCTTGTCTGATTTTTCGTCCTTCTTCTAATCGAATCGGGATGTTTTGAAGATTTGGATCTGTTGAGCTTAAGCGCCCTGTTTGTGTCAGCGTTTGGTTGAATCTTGTATGAACTTTGTCCGTTTCTTCATAAATAACTTTCTTTAGGCCTTCAATGTAAGTAGATTGAAGCTTTCCTAGCTGACGGTAATCCAAGATGTATGGAATAATTTCGTGAGCGCCCTGTAGCTGCTCAAGTACATCAGCTGACGTTGAGTAACCTGTCTTCGTCTTTTTCACAACCGGTAGCTGTAGCTGTTCAAATAAGACCACACCTAATTGCTTTGGTGAATTAATGTTAAACTCTGTTCCAGCTAGCTCGTAAATACGCTGCTCAATTTCTTCTAGTCGCTTTTTGATGTCCACGCCCATGTCATTGAGCTTATTACGATCAACTCTGACACCTTGAGCCTCCATATCAGCTAATACAAGAGAAAGGGGCAGTTCCAATTCAGTTAGTAAATCGAGCTGCTCGTTTTCTTTTAATCCTTCATAAAAAACATCCTTGAGATGATAAACGGCTACAGCCTTTCGCACAATGTGCTCTGCAAGCTCCGTTTCTTCTGGTACTTTGCGTTTGGCACCTTTTCCATACACGGCTTCATCGGTTTGAACTTGGGAATATCCTTTTGTTCTTGCAACGGTAGATAGGTCTTCGTTCGAATCAGCAGGGTTTAGCAAATAGGAGGCCATTAGAATATCAAAATTGATACCCTTTATATCAATGTTTTTCCATTTCAATGCAACGACTGAACGCTTAGCATCAAACACAATTTTCTCTGCTTCTTGATCTTCCAACCACTGAATGAATACGTCCGATTGTAAACCGACAGACGCCGGAATAAAGTATTCGCCGCTTTCATTGACAAGACCGAAGCCAATAATATCTGAATGATGGTAATTTTCATCAAACAACTCCACGATGAGCGCTGAAGGTGAAACGAGCATATCCTCTGTTACTTCTTCTACAGTCGTAACCTCAAGATTCTCAAGCTCTTCACTTACTGTGTCTCCCTCATAGCCTAGTTTTTCAAGCAGTGTATTAAAGCCAAGCTCTTTAAATAACGCTGTCAAACGATCAACATCGTATCCTTCATAAGCAAGATCTGTTACCGCCATTTCCATTGGCACTTCGCGGAAAATAGTCGCAAGCTCCTTACTCATTAATGCTTGATCTTTAAATTCTTCTAGCTTTTCTTTTAATTTTTTCCCGCTCACTTGGTCAATAGCCGTTAATAATTTTTCAACCGTTTCGTGCTCTTTTAACAGCTTCAGAGCCGTTTTCTCGCCGACGCCTGGAACTCCTGGAATGTTATCAGAGCTATCACCCATCAGCCCCTTCATGTCAATAATTTGATCCGGTGTAATTCCGTACTTTTCATCAATTGCAGCCGGGTTGTATGAATCGACTTCTGTAATTCCTTTTCGCGTAATATCAACCGTCACACGGTCGGAAACAAGCTGCAGTAAATCTTTATCGCCCGAGATGACCTTTACCTCAAAGCCGTCTTTTTCTGCTTGAAGCGACAGCGTACCGATAATATCATCCGCTTCGTAGTTTTCGATCTCATAGCGCTTCACTTGATAAGCATCTAGCAGTTCACGAATAAATGGAAATTGCTCTGAAAGCTCAGGTGGCGTTTTTTGTCTTCCACCTTTGTATTCTGTAAAGGTTTTATGGCGGAACGTCGTTTTCCCAGCATCAAAAGCGACTAGCATATGCGTAGGCTTTTCCTCTTCAATAATTCGCATAAGCATCATTGTGAAGCCATAAACCGCATTTGTATGTATTCCCTTGTCGTTGTTAAGCAAAGGCAGTGCGAAGAATGCACGATAGGCAATACTATTCCCATCAATTAAAATTAGTTTTTTTGACATAGAAGGTCCTCCACTTAGTTTCATTTGTTCAAGTAATCGTCTACTCTCTATTTTAACAGAATCGGGAAGAGAAAGAAAAAAGGAGCCTCCAATGGATATTGGAAGCTCTCTTTTACCTTTATTAGTTGCTAAAAATTAGTTTTTATTCACCATAGCCCATTAATATACGTGCGTACGGCGAATCAGATGGCAATACAATTACGCTTTTATCGTCAATCGTTTTTACATACGATTGAAGCGTACGGTATAGATCATAAAACTTTACGTCTTTTGCATAAGACTGGTTATAAATTTGGGCGGCTTTTTGTTCTCCGTTCCCTCGAATTCCTTCTGCCTGCGCCTGAGCTTTTGCGAGCATTTCTTTTACCTCTTTATCCGTCTCTGCAGTGATTCGGTTTTTACTCGCATCTCCCATCGATAAATACTCCTGTGCCTTCGTTTCGCGCTCAGAAATCATACGACGATACACAGACTGTTCATTTTCCTGTGGAAGGTCCGTACGTTTAATACGCACGTCTGTTACCGTGACTCCATAATCATCATCAGCTAATAGATTGTTAACTTGCTCTGTGATTTGATCGTTCAGACTTCCTCGGCTCGATTTCTCATCGTCAATGATTTCGTCGTATTCGAGCTTACCCAATTCAGAGCGAACGACGGAGAAAATAAATTCACCCATTTTTGTTTCCGCGTTAACAACAGATCGTGCATTAGAAATCAATTTTTTCGGATCATCCACGCGCCAGATGGCGTAATTGTCTACAAGCATCCGCTTCTTATCTTTCGTATTAATCTCTGCTTCTTTAATGTCATAGGTCATTTGATATTTTGGAATAGACGTGATGGACTGAACAAACGGAATTTTAACATGTAATCCTGGTTTAGAAACAATTTTCACTACTTCCCCAAACTGTCGTACAACCTTGTATTCATTTTCTTTTACAATAAAGATATTGCTCAATAAAAAGAGAAGAAAGGCAATGACAATGACAAAGATAATCCCCTTTTTTATGAGCTGTGGAGTAAGCTTATTCCCACGTCTGCTTTCCACATCGATTACGTTTGAATTACTCATTGCCATCACTTCCTTCCGCTTTGCCTTCATCGGTCTGATTCTGATCTACTTTTGGTGTTGCATCACTTTTTGCTGTTTTATCAATCGGCGCAATCGGTAGATACTTCATCGTATTTCCATCATCTTTCATAATGTAAATATCTGCTTTCGGAAATACTTTTTCGATTGTCTCCAGAATGAGACGTTTTTTCGTAATATCAGGTGATTTTTTATATTCCTCATAAATCGAGTTAAATACGGCTACATCCCCTTTTGCCGTTTCAATACGTGATACTTCATCCCCTTTTGCAGCAGAAATCAAGGCATCGCGTTCTCCTTCTGCTTCTTTCGTACGCTTGTTTCGATATTTATTCGCTTCGTTGATTTTTGTATTCATCGTTTCTCTTGCGTCTGTTACATTCGTAAAGGCTTTTCGTACTTCTTTATTTGGCAATTCTACATCTTGTAGCTTAACGTTCACGACTGAAATTCCGACGTTATATTTCTTCATTAACTCTGTTAAAAGGCCACGTACATCTGTCTCAATCTTTGCTTTTCCTGAAGTTAACGCATCGTCAATCTTTGAACTCCCTACAATACTTCGAAGTGAAGCACTTGTCGCATTGTATAAAATCTGCTTCGGATCTTCTGAATTATATAAGTATTTTTCAGGCTCGGTAATTTTCCATTGAACAACCAAGTCCGCTAATACAATGTTTTCGTCTCCTGTTACCATCTTTGTATCTTTTGGATATTCCTCTACCTGTCCGTCACCTTCTTTGTAGCCGAACTGCAAACTGAAGGTTTCCTTCGATAGCTTTTGTACTTGTTGAATTGGCCACGGCATTTTAAAGTGTAGTCCTGGATCTACGACTCCCTCATCAACAGAACCGAACGTCGCAATTACCGCTTGCTCTGATTCGTCCACTGTATACCATGAAGAGAATCCGATAATCCCTAAAATCACTAGGGCAACTCCGCCCCATATAAATTTAGTTATGGTTTTTATCTGTAACATAGGCCCCCACCTTTCGTTTTTGCTTCTAATTGTTTTACGGATCAAAGCCAAAAAGGTTTCATTTTTATTACATATAAGTATGTTAAAACCTTCAATAACATTATTTGTATGAACGTATTTACAAAAAAGAAGCTCGCTACAGTGATGGCGTGCCGAGTACCTTCATATAAAAAAAAGACGAAAACAGATGAACTGTTTTCGTCTATCCAAATTGGCTCCTTGGATGAAGGGGTTTCCACTTAAAAGTGTATCAATCTTTTATTAACGAAGCTTAAACAAATTGTAAAATTCATGTAAACAATTCCTCAAGTGGATTGAAATGACTTCGGTAACGTCACGGTAAAGGTTGTACCCTTTTCAATCTCACTCTCTACGTCAATTGTTCCGTGATGAGCCTCTACAAGGTGCTTTACAATCGCTAATCCTAGACCGGTTCCACCTGAGTTGCGACTTCTTGCCTTGTCTACACGGTAAAACCGCTCAAAAATACGTGGAATTTCCTCTTCTTCAATGCCTATTCCTGTGTCCTTTATCTGCACTTGAACATGATGGCGTTTTTCTTTAATCGCAATATCTACTCTTCCATCCGTCAACGTGTAGTTAATCGCATTACTAATTAAATTAATAAAAATTTGTTTTAATCGCGCACTGTCTCCATCAAGAATTCCTTCTGAAGACGTTTTATGTAAGTGCAGGGCAATGCCTTTTTCTTGTGCTCGCGGCGACAAAATCATCACCATCTCTTCTAGCATCTGCTTAATGTTCACTGGCGTTGTGTGAATAACATACCCATGCTGCTCCACTTTGGAAAGATCCAATAAATCTTGAATCAAGTTTTGCATGCGCTGACTTTCTTTTAAAATAATGCCTAGAAATTGTTCCGTCAGCTGAGGATCTTCCATTGCTCCCTCTAGTAACGTTTCGCTGAAACCTGTAATAGACGTAATGGGCGTTTTCAATTCGTGCGATACATTCGCGACAAAATCTTTGCGCATCTGCTCGAGTTTTTTTAATTCCGTAATGTCATGGAAGACGAGCACGATTCCCTTCCATTCATCGTTAAAGCCAATAATGGGTGCACCGTAAACGTCAAAGTGCTTTCGTTCGATTTTAATTGGAAGCAGTAGCTGCTTTCGAACTTTAATTTCCGTCATGAATATTTCTTCAACAAGAGAAACAAGCTCTCGATGCTGAAAACAATTGTAATAGAGCTGATGTAAATATTCTGATGGGTCAATTTGAAACTGTTCCTTAAAAGCTCGGTTAATAAGATTAATATAGCCCCGGCTATCAATTAAGATCATGCCACTTCCCATATTTTCAATGAGCGTGCGCAAGCGGTCTTGTTGCATTTCTTGGTTGCTGACCATATCTTGAAGGTTGCGTGCGAGCATATTGATCGCTTGGCTCAGCATGCCCGTCTCATCAATATTATCTTCATATGTACGAGCCTTGTAATTACCCTTAGCCAGTTCCATTGCCACATTCGTAGCAGACTCAATTGGCTTCGTATACTGCGACATGATTCGTACACCAAGAAGTAAAATGACGATCATCGCCACACCAAGACTACCGACAAGCAGTCCCCAAATTTGTTGATTTACCTCGTTAAGGGAATCAACGGACGTACTAAGCACCACAAAGCCGACAAGCTTATCTTTTATGATTAAAGGCGCACCATAATAATAGAGATTATATTCCTCGTTCATCTTATGAAACGGCTTCTTTTTCGTCAGCTGTTCTTTTAGCACTTTTTTTAATACTTTGCTATCCTCAAGAGTTGAAGAATCTTCTATTCGATTCGAATCAACTAGCACCGATCCATCTGTACTAACGATTGTCGTTCTTGCACTAAGCGTAGAACTAACGCTTTCCATCTTATCCTGTAAGTAAGGGTTGGTGATCCCTTCCTCCTGAACAAAGATTTCCACAAGGTGAGCTTCTTTTTCCATTCGCTCATGAAATGTTTGCAAATAAAAGCTTTTGAATAGTTGACCAAGTAACAGGCCAAGGCCAATTAAAACAATGATGATTAAAATTAATAGTGCAAACAACAGTCGCGAACGGAATTTATTCATCCGACTTAGGCTCTTCCAGCTTGTAACCCATTCCTCGGATTGTTTTTATATAAACTGGCTTTCTCGTATTATGTTCAATTTTTTCACGGAGATGGCTAATATGAACATCGACTATGCGCGTATCCCCAGCAAAGTCATAGTTCCATACTGCGCTCAACAGCTGATCGCGAGTAAGAACACGTCCCTTGTTTTTTGTTAAATACAGCAGCAGCTCAAATTCCTTTGGCGTCAGCTCTAGTTGTTCACCTTCAAAATAAGCTTCATAATGCTCTGGAAGGACCTTTAATCCGCCAATCACAATTTTGTCTCCTTCATTCATGTCTGAAGAATCATTTGCGCTGTACTGTGTGCGACGTAAAATGGCTTTCACACGTGCCACTACTTCTCGTGGGCTAAATGGCTTTGTCATATAGTCATCTGCCCCAAGCTCAAGCCCTAATACCTTATCAAATTCATCATCTTTTGCTGTTAGCATTAAGATTGGCACCATCACTTTTTGCTGACGAAGCTTTTTGCATACTTCAATACCGTCCATTTTGGGCAGCATTAAATCAAGAACGATTAAATCTGGATTTTCATCTAAAGCTTTCTGATATCCCTCTTCACCATCCATTGCCGTCACTACATCAAAACCTGATTGTTGTAAATTGTATTGCAGCAATGTTGAGATTGATTGTTCATCGTCTACTACTAATAGCTTCTTGCTCATATATTCCTCCAAAGACCTCTGTATTAGAACCCCTGTTAATCATCCAAAAATATATCTATTTTTTATTTTTTTATACTTTTATCTTTATCATACAATGATTTTTAGCAGTTCACAAAGAGAAATATATGAAGACGGCCGTTTTACCTAGAAATTTTCAAGCGTTTGCTCATCAATGTCGTGAATCGAATACGGTGGACAAACGATAAATTCCGCATCAATGACAAGATCTTTTTCTTCGTTTACTGCTTTTGCTAGTACAGTGATGGTGTGATTTGTGTGATCAATATCTTTTATTTCGAACAAGTATTCAATAAGCTCATAGTGATACACTTGCTTATGAAACGTAACGGTATGATGTAAGATATGAGATCCGGGTCCAGGGATATATTTTGATATAGCGGACATCATTGTTCCAGTAAGCATAATGGCTGGCACGACCGGCTTTTTTAAAGGTGTCTGAGAAGCATAATCATGCTGGATATAAAGAGGATTCGCGTCATTTGTCAAACCTAGATATAGTAATAATTCTCGATCTTCAATACGCTCTGTTAAGGATAGCTTTTCTCCCTTGGATAATTCGGCAATTGTTCTTCCAAGCTTTCGTTTTTTCCCTAGTATCATTTTTAAAAACCCCTTTCTTTTTGAAAACGTTTACAATATTATATCGAATTATCTTCTTAATAAAAAGGATGAAAAAAAGGAATTTAGGGCGTCCCCCAAATTCCTTTTTGATTATACGAGTACGTTCATCACGTTCTTGACAGAATCGGCCGATTTGTCTAACTCGCTCTTTTCTTCATTTGTTAGTTCAAGCTCTATCACTTTCTCAATGCCATTTTTACCTAAAATCGTCGGAACGCCTAGGTAAATTCCGTCATAACCGTATTCACCTTCTAAGTAAGCGATGGAAGGAAGAATTCGGCGTTGATCTTTTAAGATGGCAGCCGTCATTTCTACTAAAGAAGCAGCAGGTGCATAATATGCACTACCGTTGCCTAGAAGGTTCACGATTTCACCGCCACCTTTTCGAGTTCGCTCCACAATTTCTTGTAAGCGCTCCTTCGAAATAAGTGTTTCTAATGGAATTCCACCTGCATAGGAATAGCGAACGAGCGGTACCATGTCATCACCGTGCCCACCTAAAACAAACCCTGTTACATCCTTTACCGAAACGTTCAGCTCTTGCGCTACAAACGTACGGAAACGAGCGGAATCCAGTACACCAGACTGACCAATGACCCGACTTTTCGGCAAACCTGACTCTTTGAACACCGTGTATGTCATCGCATCCACTGGATTCGTTAACACAATGATCGTACAGTCAGGAGAATATTTCACAATTTCTCTCGTAACAGATTTCATAATTTTTTGGTTGGTTGTGACTAGGTCATCACGGCTCATGCCAGGCTTACGTGCAATACCTGCTGTAATAACAACGATGTCTGATCCACTAGTATCTGCGTAGTCAGAAGTACCGGTGATGTTAGAATCAAATCCTTCTACAGGGCTCGCTTCAAGCATATCCAGTGCCTTCCCCTGGGTAGGACTTTCCAGTTGGGGAATATCAACTAACACAACGTCAGCTAATTCCTTTTGCGCGATAAGAAATGCTGTTGTTGCACCGGTAAATCCTGCGCCAATTACTGAGACTTTTTTACGTGTCATGACCACGACCTCCTCTATTCGCTAGGCTACTTACTATTAAACTCTTACTGTATCTTCCATGTTAGTGATTAACGCATCACCAAATTCAGAACATTTTACTTCAGTTGCGCCGTCCATTAGACGAGCAAAATCGTATGTTACCACTTTAGAAGCAATTGTTTTTTCAATTGAATCCATTACTAATTTCGCTGCTTCATTCCAGCCTAAATGCTCAAGCATTAACACACCTGATAATAAAACAGAAGATGGATTTACTTTGTCTAATCCAGCATATTTCGGTGCAGTACCATGTGTAGCTTCGAAAATAGCATGTCCTGTTTCATAGTTAATGTTCGCTCCTGGTGCGATACCAATTCCACCAACTTGTGCTGCTAACGCATCAGAGATATAGTCACCGTTCAAGTTCATTGTTGCTACTACATCAAACTCACGTGGACGAGTTAAGATTTGTTGTAAGAAGATATCAGCAATAGAATCTTTGATGATGATTTTTCCTGCTGCTTCAGCATCTGCTTGCGCTTTGTTTGCTGCATCTTTACCTTCTGTTTCAACTAGGCGGTCATATTGAGCCCATGTGAATACTTTATCGCCGAATTCCTCTTCAGCAAGCTCATAACCCCAGTTTTTGAAGGCACCTTCAGTAAATTTCATAATGTTACCTTTATGTACAAGCGTAACAGATTTGCGGCCTTCTTTAATTGCATAGTTAATTGCTGCACGTACTAAGCGTTTTGTTCCTTCAGCAGAAACTGGTTTGATTCCAAGACCAGATGTCTCTGGGAAACGGATTTTGTTCACGCCTAGTTCTGTTTGTAAGAAGTTAAGAAGTTTTTTCACATCTTCAGAACCTTTTGCATATTCAATACCAGCGTAGATATCTTCTGTATTTTCACGGAAGATAACCATATCCGTATCTTCAGGGCGTTTTACCGGAGAAGGTACTCCTTCAAAGTAACGAACTGGACGTAAGCAAACGAATAAATCTAACTCTTGACGTAGTGCAACGTTTAGAGAACGAATTCCTCCGCCAACTGGAGTTGTTAAAGGTCCTTTAATCGCAATGAAGTACTCACGAATTAAATCTAACGTTTCAGCAGGTAACCACTCTCCTGTTTCATTAAACGCTTTTTCACCTGCTAATACTTCTTTCCAAACGATTTTCTTTTCGCCTTTGTATGCTTTTTCAACCGCTGCTTCAATTACGCGAGAAGCAGATGCCCAGATATCTGGTCCAATTCCGTCGCCTTCAATGAATGGAATAATTGGATTGTTTGGTACGTTTAATACGCCATTGTTAACCGTAATTTTTTGTCCTTGTGTCAAGATAATGACCTCCTTAGTAGCTTATCAATCTTTTTTATACAGTTTAATAGATGTAATTACTTGTCCACATTTTCCGGTAAAAAGAGCTTAATTTACAAAGGAAAGTACATCCCTTTGTTAAACGAAGCTCCTACAAGATGATAGGGAATTCTCCAATCTCTTTGCCCGTCCTTTTGTGGCCATGTGCTCTGTTTTAGTCACGTTGACTAATTGGAATATACGTTTGTTTATCGGAACCGATATAATCAGCGCGAGGGCGGATTAAGCGGTTGTTTGAATACTGCTCAAGAATATGAGCGATCCAACCTGATACACGACTCACTGCAAAAATTGGTGTAAATAAATCATGATCAATGCCTAAGCTATGATAGACAGAAGCAGAATAGAAATCCACGTTTGGTGGAAGATCTTTTTCTTTTGTAAATACTTCTTCAATCTTAATAGACATGTCATACCATTTTGTTTCACCTGTTAAGTTTGTAAGCTTCTCAGACATCTTACGTAAGTGCTTCGCACGAGGATCTCCTTGGCGATATACGCGATGACCGAATCCCATAATCTTTTCTTTGTTTGCGAGCTTTTCACGCACATATGCTTCTGCATTTTCAGGTGTTTCTACTTCAGTTAGCATTTTCATTACCGCTTCGTTTGCACCACCGTGTAACGGACCTTTTAATGCCCCGATCGCTGCAGTTACGCCTGAATAAATATCAGAAAGCGTTGCCACACAGACACGTGCGGTAAATGTAGATGCGTTTAATTCATGATCTGCATGCAATACTAACGCCTTGTTGAACGCTTCTACTGCTACTGTACTTGGCTCTTCACCTGTTAGCATATACAAGAAATTCGCTGCTAAGCCGAAATCCTTACGTGGTTCTACAGGTTCTAATCCTTTGCGGATACGTGAAAAAGCTGTAACAACAGCAGGTAGCTGCGCCTGTAGGCGAATTGCTTTCCGGTTATTTGCTTCTTCGTCCATCACATCTGCTTCTTCGTCGTACATTCCTAACAATGAAACAGCTGTTCGTAGCGCTGCCATTGGATGTACTTTGTCAATTGGGTACGTTTTGAAATGATCTAGCACACCTTGTGGTAAACTAGCATTCTCTGACAATAGCTTTGTAAACTCATCTAACTCGGTCTGGTTTGGAAGCTTGCCATACCAAAGCAAGTAGATTACTTCTTCAAAAGAAGCATACTCCGCTAAATCATCAATGTTGTAACCACGATACGTAAGCGTATCATCAATAATGGAACTGACAGAAGATGTAGTTGCTACAACCCCTTCTAGACCTCTTGTAACTGTCATAAACTTCTCTCCTCCTTGAAAAAAAATCCCCTTAAACCATCTCTCTTAAAACTTTTGAAACATACAGAACATCATTATTGAGCGCATGCTCATTAAACAAGTAAAGTTATGGTTAAGCACATCCATTATCCTGACTCTTTGACCGGTTATTGCCAATTCATAGAAAAGAAAATGCTTACATTTATATTTTCTACGAATGGCACATAAAACTCCAGAATAAATGTGCCATTGAATTATACTAAAAGCGCGACAAAAACCGTCAAGTGTATGTAACTGGATGATGCTTTAACCCTATTATAAACAATTATCAGACTTTTGTGAATGAAAACGCTCAATAATTTTTAAAATTATTATTATTATAAAAAAACTTTTAGTGAAATACTTCGACTACTTTCATGACTAAATATGCAATTCCTGCACCGATTAACGGACCTACTGCTACCCCTTTGAATAGGGAGACTGCTAAAATAGTCCCAATTACTAGTGCTGTCGTGATATGAGGATCTGTTGCTAGAAGCTTTAAACCGTACTTTGCAATAATAGCGACCGCAATTCCTGCTGCCAAAGCGATCCATGCGTAGGAAGATTTCAGCGCCTCCCCCAATTGCTTAAAGCCAATGTCTCCCGTCGCAATTGGAACAAGCACCGCAATGGTAATCACCGTTACGCCTAAATTAATTCCTTTCGATTGCAAATAAGGGAAAACCTTCGTATCTAAATGAACTAACTTAATAACTAATAAGAATCCTACTGCGAGTAAGAGAGATTGATTTTTGGCAACCAATCCGATGACAAATAAAATGACTAAAAATAACACAGACTGTGAAAACATGATGTCTCCTCCTTTTTAATGATATGTTTCACAATAAAAATGATTGCTAAAAAGCTTTTTCAATGCTTTTCCCATTTTGAGCTCATAACCGCTTAGCCCTTTTCCAAGTTATCTATTATACAATAACCGTTACAAACCAACCAAACCCTACTGAACTAAAGTGAAAAGCAGCTTACTGCTTATATAAGGAAAGAGCGCGCTCTAAATGACAGAGAATGACCGCTTTCCCCCTATATATTGATAACTCGTCACCATTCGGCGCATAGACCACGTAGGATAACAGGAATTGTCGAACGTAAGAACTGTTAAAAGTTGAATAAGCCCTGTAAAATATAAGGAAAGGTTTTGTAAACTATCATGTTACGATTCAACGATGGTTCCCTACCATCTTTCTGCCCCTAGATACGTGCATATATTTCCCCTAATAGGAGGCCTGTTACGTGTATAAGCACTATGCAGACAGAGCGCTGCGCTCGTTACTTGTGTTAGCTATTATTATATTCGGTTTTTTTGTATTTTATTATGTATCTACCCTTGCATACCCGTTCATTATCGCCCTCATCATTGCCCTTATGATCAATCCTCTTGTGAATACACTTCAACACAAATTACACCTGCCGCGTTCATTCGCTGTCATTGGGGCGCTACTATTAATTTTTGGGACCTTCATTGGACTTATTACGCTACTCGTAGCCGAAATTCTATCTGGTACCGAATACTTAGCGATCGCTTTGCCCCCAACTATTGATAAGCTCATCACGTTTGTCGAAAACTTTCTAACTAGCCAGATCATTCCACTATATAATCAATTAAACTCACTGTTCAACAACTTGAATTCTGGTCAACAAGAAACCATTATTATAAACATTAAAAACATCGGCTCACAGATCGGTTCTACTCTCGTTGGGTTCATTACGTCCTTTCTTCAATCAATACCAAACTTGATTGCATGGCTTCCAAATGCAGCAACCGTTATCATTTTTTCGTTACTTGCAACTTTCTTCATAAGCAACGATTGGCATCGCCTCCGCTATCTGAGCGGAAAATTAATCCCAACAAAAGCACAAGCGAGCGGAAGAACGGTGTTTTACGACCTGAGACGAGCTTTGTTCGGCTTTTTGAAAGCACAGCTAACACTTATATCCATCACCACAATCATCGTGCTAATTGGCCTATTAATTCTCAAAGTTGAATATGCCATCACGATTTCATTGATTATTGGACTTGTTGATTTGCTTCCTTATTTAGGAACAGGATTTGTTTTTGTTCCTTGGATTATCTACATGTTTGCTACTCATCAAACATCCTTCGGCATTGGCCTTTTAGTCTTATACGCCGTTGTCATTGTGCAGCGACAATTAATGGAACCGAAAATCTTATCTTCAAGCATTGGCCTTGATCCTCTGGCAACGCTGGTGTCTCTTTTTGTAGGGTTCAAATTGTTTGGATTTCTCGGTTTAATCATTGGTCCTGTTATTTTAGTTGTGATTAAAACGCTATATACTGCGAACGTTTTTCACGATATATGGAGCTTTATCAAAGGAAAGCCAAAATCTATACAATAAAAACCATCGCTCGTTAAAAAATTCTCTTTTTAACAAGCGATGGTTTTTTGTTATCTTCGAATGATCGTAAAACGGTTGTTCATAAACATATGCTGTAGCCATCTCACAAGAAACGGCTTTATTAATTTACGTGTAACAGGGAGTAATAAAAACAAGCCCATAATGTCAGTTAAAAACCCCGGTGCTAATAAAAGTGTTCCTCCGATAAGGACGCATACGCCGTCCATAATAGACTCTCCTGGAACCTGTCCATAAGCTAGCTGCTGCTTGGCTTTTTGTAATATGGCAAGACCTTGTTTCTTCGCTAAATATGCACCTGTTCCTGCTGTAAATAACATAATAAGAAGCGTTGGAAATAATCCAATCGTTTTCCCAGCATAAATGAGAAGAGTTATTTCTGTCGCCGGGATGATAATGAGAAATGGAAGTAGATATTTCATATGAATGCCTCCCATAGGATATAAGTCGGTAAACAAGCTCTTGCATAGTTTACTGCTATTATACCGTTATTTTTTGATTTCATGACTCCTTTTACACGAGTGTACTATAGGAAGATAAAAAAAGCGACAAGGAGACCCCTTGTCGCTTTTATCTATTCGTAATGATTAGATGCTTGCATGACCGTTGTAAATAACACCACGGTTAGCATCTACTGTAATTTCTTGTCCGTCTTTGAATGTTGTTGTTGCATGATCAACACCTACGATAACAGGAACACCAACGCTTAAGCCTACTACAGCAGCATGGCTAGTTAAGCCACCTTCTTCTGTAATAACAGCACTAGCTTTTTCGATAGAAGGCATCATGTCGCGATCTGTTCCGATCGTTACAAGGATGTCGCCTTTTGTCATTTTAGCTTCTGCTTCTTGAGCGTTTTTTGCTACTACTACTTTACCAGTAGCTGTGCGACGACCAATTCCTTGGCCTTTTGCTAATACGTCACCAACAACGTGTACTTTCATTAAGTTTGTCGCACCAGATTCACCGATTGGAACACCAGCAGTGATTACAACTAGGTCACCGTGTGCAACAAGACCTGTTTTCACACCAGCTTCTACAGAATGATCAAGCATTTCATCGATTGAGTTTACGTGCTCACCTATTACTGTATTTACACCCCAAACTAGTGCTAAGCTACGTGCTACACGCTCGTTAGCTGCAACAGCGATGATTGGAGATTGTGGACGATATTTAGAGATCATTTTTGCTGTATAGCCGCTTTCAGTTGGAGCAAGAATTGCACTTACACCTAAGTTCATAGCTGTATGAGCAACTGATTGTCCAATTGCATCTGTAATAGCAGATCCAATTTCCTTGCTGCGTCGATCTAGAATATCACGGTAGTTTAACGCTTGCTCAGCGCGAGAAGCGATTGAGTTCATTGTTTGAACAGCTTCTACAGGGTATGAACCTGCTGCTGTTTCACCTGATAACATGATTGCATCTGTGCCATCAAAGATTGCGTTCGCTACGTCACTTGCTTCTGCGCGAGTTGGACGTGGGTTACGTTGCATAGAGTCTAACATTTGAGTAGCAGTGATAACTGGTTTACCAAGTTCGTTACATTTTTTAATTAGTTGCTTTTGTACTAGAGGTACTTCTTCAGCAGGAATTTCTACCCCTAAGTCTCCACGTGCAACCATTAATCCGTCGACAACTTCTAAGATTCCGTCGATGTTGTCTACGCCTTCTTGGTTTTCAATTTTAGCGATGATTTGAATGTGAGTTGCATTATGCTTTTCTAGTAATGCACGGATTTCTAACACGTCAGATGGACGGCGTACGAAAGATGCTGCGATGTAGTCGATGTCTTGTTGGATACCGAATACGATGTCGTTTGCATCTTTTTCAGTAATCCCTGGAAGGTTTACACTTACGCCAGGTACGTTTACACCTTTTTTGTTTTTCAGTGTACCTGTGTTTAATACGCTTGTTTGGATCTCGTTTTTAGCTTCGTCGATTCCTACTACTTCTAGACCAATTAAACCGTCATCTAAAAGAATTTTTGAACCAACATGTACGTCTTTAATTAATCCAGGATAAGAGATGGAGAACTTTTCAGTTGTTCCAACTACTTCTTCCATTGCAACCGTAATGTTTGAGCCTTTTACTAACTCAATTGCTCCGTTTTCCATTGTATGTGTACGGATCTCAGGTCCTTTAGTATCTAATAAAATACCGATTGTTTTACCTGTTTTTTGTGCTGCTTCACGGATGTTTACGATACGCGCACCGTGTTCTTCAAAGTCCCCATGAGAAAAGTTAAGACGACATACGTTAAGGCCTGCGTCCATCAATTCTACTAACTTGTCCACACTTTCACTAGCTGGTCCAATAGTACCTACGATTTTTGTTTTACGCATTGATTTATCCTCCTTAATTCTTTGGTGCATCTATTTTATCATTGAATTGATAATTCCATTATTTACGAAGCCAATCGTAATATACAACATTGACTGAAATAACGATTAACGTGATTGGGTATGTAAAAGCAAAAATGAATGAATATGTTTCCCAATCAAATTTTACTCTAATTGCTACCCTACTTGCAAATTCATGTTATTACGATACGTTTTTGCCTTATATAAAATAACATGAAGAATGAGTAATGACAATAGACGAGCATCACCTGAAAAAAATGAAAACGCACCCTCTTTTTTTACGTAGAGGGTACGTTTTCCTATTTAACGCTGATGGTATCGTTTTCAGCCGAAAATTGTCCGATTTTTTTGTATTTCAGGTAACGTTGTGAAACAAGCTCTTCTTGGGATAAACCTTGAAGTTCACCTAAGGATTTTTTTAACACTTCATCCATATTTTCACACTGTTCCTCTAGGTTACGATGAGCGCCACCCTTTACTTCAGAGATAATGTCGTCGACAATACCTAGTTCTTTTAGATCAGGGGCTGTAATCTTCATGGATTCTGCTGCTTTTTTAGCTAAAGAAGCATCCTTCCATAGAAGAGCGGCTGCGCCCTCTGGTGAAATAACGGAGTATGTGGAGTTTTCAAGCATATGAATATGATTCCCCACACCAAGTGCTAAGGCACCGCCACTTCCACCTTCACCAATTACGACACAAATGACAGGTACAGTTAAGCCAGCCATCTCAAAAATATTTTTTGCGATTGCTTCACTTTGTCCTCTTTCTTCTGCCGCTTTTCCAGGATAAGCCCCTTTTGTATCAATAAAGCAAATGATCGGACGATTAAACTTTTCTGCCTGTTTCATTAGACGTAGCGCTTTACGGTATCCTTCTGGATGAGGCATACCAAAGTTACGACGAATATTCTCTTTCGTATCTTTACCACGCTGATGTCCAATAACGGTTACAGGAACACCATGAAATTTAGCAATGCCACCGATAATTGCTTCATCGTCACCGTAGTAACGATCACCGTGACATTCAAAGAAGCTCGTAAACAGCTTTGAAATATAATCCGATGTAGTGGGACGTTCTGGATGGCGAGCAATTTGGACACGATTCCAAGGAGTCAAATGGTCATAAATATCCGTTTCCACCTTACTAAGGCGATTTTCTAATTTATCAATCTCAGACGTTAAATCAACATCTGTGCTTTTAGAAAAATCTTTCAGTTCTTGGATTTTATTTCGAAGCTCTACTATTGGACGCTCAAATTCTAATTCTCCTACCACTCAGAGTCACCGCCTTCCATATGAATATCTAGAATATTGGTTAGTGTTTCTTTTAATTGATGACGATGGACGACTGCATCAAGCTGACCGTGTTTTAAGAGGAATTCCGACGTTTGGAAATCTTCCGGTAAGTCTTCACGAATCGTTTGCTCGATAATACGTCTACCAGCAAAACCGATTAGTGCGCCTGGCTCAGCTAGATTGTAGTCACCTAGCGATGCAAAACTTGCAGATACTCCGCCAGTTGTCGGATGTGTCATCATTGAGATAATAAGTCCACCCTTATTGCTTAGCATTTTAAGAGCTGCGCTCGTCTTAGCCATCTGCATAAGACTTAATACGCCTTCCTGCATACGAGCCCCACCAGATGCTGTAAAGATAATAAATGGCAGATTTAGCTCAGCAGCTTTTTCAATCGCTCTTGTAATCTTTTCTCCTACTACTGATCCCATGCTTCCCATTCGGAAACGGGCATCCATAAGAGCTAGTACTACGCGGAAACCATTAATTTCCCCCTCACCTGTTACAACAGCTTCGTTAATATCCGTCTTCTCACGGTCTTTTTCAAGCTTTTCCAGGTAATCAGGAAACTCAAGTGGATTTTGTGACACCATTTCTTTGTCGTACTCCACAAATGTGCCCTCATCTACTAAGCTTTCAATTCGCTCAAAGGAGCTCATCGGATGATGATGCCCGCAGTTCAAGCACACCTTTAAATTTTTATTTAACTCTTTTGCGTACATAATTTTTTTACATTTTTTACATTTCACCATAATGCCTTCTGGAACATCTTGTCTTAGGTTCTCAGATGAAACAGATGCATATTTTTTCTTTTTGACAAATAAATCCTTTAGCGCCAAAGTACACCCTCCTTTATCCTCTTCTAAAATTAATCGTAACGATTAGAAGAATGAAGCTCTTGAGTCTGTATACATAAACCGTTGCTGGGTTTTCTCTTACTTTACAAAAAGACAGCAATAATTGTTGTAGAATGATGACATGTCCTATTCGACAATTTCTACATTTATCAGATCATTATAGACATTTTTGTGTATTTGTAAGACATCATCTTCACTAGAAGTAGCCAAAGCTCGAAGAATCCCCTCGATGTTCAACTGATTTCTCTCAGAAGATGCTGGCTCATTAAACGCTCGGAAATAGCCTTCAACGACTCTCCAAATACGATACAATAGTCGATTCTCGACACGTTGAAATATCCTATCAAAAGCCTCGCTATATTGCAATCCTTCTGCTTGCATTTTTTGTGCAAATTTCTGGATATCGGAAGCAGCAAAGCGATCAAAAAACGTTTTCAATCCAATTTCTTCAATCCAGTATTTCGTTTCGATTAAATCTTGTTTAGCCTTACTATCTTGCAGAAGAAACGTTGCTAAAATATCGATAAACTGATGCTCACCAATTTCTTTAATAAACGTTCCTTCTCCTCTTCGCGTTTCAATAATTCCAATTAATTCAAGAGCTCGTAACGCTTCCCTTACAGAAGAACGTCCCACGCTCATTTTTTCGGACAGTTCGCGCTCAGAAGGAATTTTATCTCCTGTTTGAAGCTTATCTCGTTCGATCATGTGGCGGATCTCCGTTAAAATCTCCATGTACACTTTCGATTTTTCCGTCGTCACTATTAATATCCACTCACTTTACTCAATAATCGCTAATCGTCGAGTTTTCTCCGCCACTTCTGCTGGATCTACTTTGATTCTTGCCACACCTGTTTCCATTGCTGCCTTCGCTACAGCTGCTGCAACAGCAGGCGCTACACGCGCATCAAACGGAGCCGGAATAACATAGTCAGCCGTCAATTCTGCTTCACCAATTAGATCAGCAATTGCCTCTACCGCCGCCATTTTCATTTTTTCATTGATGTGCGTAGCACGAACATCTAATGCACCGCGGAAGATACCAGGAAATGCCAGTACGTTGTTTACTTGGTTAGGGAAATCTGATCGACCAGTTCCAATAACCATTGCGCCTGCTTCTTTCGCTTCTTCTGGCATAATTTCTGGTACGGGATTTGCCATGGCAAAGATAATGGGATCCTTCTTCATCGATTGAACCATTTCAGACGTTAAAGCACCCTCTACTGAAACACCAATAAAAACATCTGCGTCTTTAATAACGTCAGATAAGGAGCCTTCCGTTTTCTCATGATTCGTATATTTTGCAACTTCTTCTTTTACACTATTCATACCGTGTGTACGACCTTCAAAGATAGCGCCTTTTGAATCACACATCACGATATTTCGTACGCCGTATGTGTAAAGCAATTTAATGATCGCAATACCCGCTGCACCTGCACCGTTGGCAACTACTTTAATATCGGACATTTTTTTATTGACAAGTTTTAATGCATTTAAAAGACCTGCTACGGTTACAATGGCTGTGCCGTGCTGATCGTCATGAAAAATAGGAATATTCGTTTCCTTCTTCAGACGCTCTTCAATGACAAAGCAGTTTGGCGCCGCAATGTCTTCTAGGTTCACACCACCGAAAGTAGGCTCAAGTAGTTTCACCGTCTCTACTATTTTATCGATGTCGGTTGTGTTAAGACAAATTGGAAATGCATCCACGCCTGCAAAGCTCTTAAATAGCACTGCTTTTCCTTCCATTACAGGAAGAGCAGCTTCAGGGCCGATATTTCCAAGGCCCAATACAGCTGTTCCATCAGAAACAACGGCAACCATGTTGCCTTTCATCGTATATTCATACACTTTATTTTTATCTTCATAAATATCTTTACAAGGCTCCGCTACTCCTGGGGAATAAGCAAGGCTCAAGTCTTCAGCATTTCGAACCGGAATCTTTGACTTTGACTCTAATTTTCCTTGGTTGATACGATGCATATGTAGTGCTTCTTCGCGTAATGACACGCTCGATCACTCCTTACTATATTGGAAAAATACTTTTTTATATTTACTCTATAGTGGTCTGACCACTTTTGACTATTCTACCATATAACAACCTTCGGAAGATGTAAACTATAATTTTTTTATCGCGACGTGATCACTTCCAAGCTGATTTTTAAGGAGCGTCATTAGCTCATCATTCACCTCGACCCGATAGTCTCGTGGAAGTTGAACAAGTTTTTTTTCACTTTCGTAATACACCATGACAGGCGTAGAACCTTGTGATGCCACAAGGTGATGTTGAACATCACGCAAAATTCCCTGCTTCTTTTGCTCATCTGTTATTTTCAAATATAAAAGATCTGTTGGTGATAATGATTCAGCCGCCTCGAGATGCTGAATGACGAGCTGGCGCTTATCATCTCGCTCCTCAATTTTTCCGGCTATAAGTAGTACGCGCCCTTTTTGAATAAGCTCCGCGTATTTTCGGTAAACACGTGGAAAGACAACGCCTTCTAATTCACCTGTTTCGTCCGTTAGTGTAAGAAAAGCCATCTCTTCACCTTTTTTCGTGCGAATGACTCGGTCATTTGTCACCATGACTCCTACGCTTAACGTTGTACCTGAAGGCGCTAGGAGTAATTCATAAATTGGGGTTGTTTCTTGATCTTGAAACACCTCTTTATATAGCGAAACAGGATGACTTGATAAATAAAATCCTAACGTTTCCTTTTCCTGCTCAAGCTTCTGCTGCTGCGTCATCGGCTCTACTGAAACATACTTTGGCTTTAAGTTCAATTCTTCATCAAAGAACAGATCATCACTCACTAACCCGGCATGTTCAATCGCTACATCAATAGAGGCCAAGAGGGTAGCACGCTCTTCGCCAAATTCGTCGAAGCAGCCCGCTAAAATGAGTGATTCAATTACACGTCTGTTAACGATTTTTAGCGATACTCTCATGCAAAAATCGAACAAATCCTGAAACGGTCGTTTTCTTCGCTCTTGAAAAATCTCCTTCAATACCGTTCCTCCAACATGCTTAATAGCGGCTAGACTGTAGCGCAATGATTGGTTTTCAGCATAAAAGTTAAAACGACTTTGATTAATAGAAGGTGGCAAAATCCGAATATCCCGTTGCTTCGCTTCGTATATATACTGAGATAATTTATCCTCATTCCCAATGGCACTCGTCAAAAGAGCCGAAAAGAAATGCTGAGGATAGTTCGCTTTCAAATAAGCAAGCTGATAGGCAATCATACTATAGGCAACCGCATGACTTCGGTTGAACCCGTAATCAGCAAAACGAACAATTAAATCATATATATCATTCGCCGTTTGCTCGCTATACCCTTTCTGAAGAGACCCTTCAACAAAATGTGTGCGTTGTTCTTGCAACGTCTGGCGATTTTTTTTGCTGACGGCGCGACGTAACAAATCTGCTTCTCCTAATGTAAAACCTGCCATAAGGGAGGCAATTTGCATAATTTGCTCCTGATACACAATTACTCCATACGTTTTATCAAGTATTTTTTTTAGGTCAGGGTGTGGATATTCCACTGCTTCACCCGAATGCTTCCGCTGTATATAAACTGGAATATTTTCCATCGGACCCGGACGATAAAGCGCATTGACCGCCACGATATCTTCTAGACTTGTCGGCTTCAGACGTTTTAGCACGTTACGCATGCCTTCTGATTCAAGCTGAAAAACACCTGTCGTATCGCCTTTTGTAAGGAGACGATACGTTTGGGCATCATCGAGTGGAATGTCATCGAGAATGAGATCGCGTCCCGTTTCGTGTTTAACTCCTTTTAAAATATCTTGAATAATCGTAAGGTTTCGAAGACCTAAAAAGTCCATCTTTAGTAGACCGATGGACTCTAAACTTCCCATCGCAAACTGCGTTAAATACACATCGTCATGACCGTCTTCGACAGGCGTATGATCTGTTAGAGGACGATCACTTATAATGACTCCCGCCGCATGTGTAGACGTGTGGCGAGGCAACCCTTCAATACTTAACGCCGTCTCATACCATTTTTTTCTCGCTTCGGACTGTGCTAAAAACTGTTGAAGCGCGGGAACATCACGGTAAGCGGATTTTAATGTCGTCCCTACACGGTTGGGAATAAGCTTTGATAGCTGATTTACTTCTGCTCCCTCTATCCCCATCGCTTTCCCCACGTCTCGCACCGCGGCCTTTGCTGCTAACGTACCAAACGTAATAATTTGTGCCACGTGATGTTTGCCGTATTTTCCTGCCACATATTGAATCATTTCGTCTCGTCGATTGTCAGGAAAATCAATGTCGATATCCGGCATCGTAACACGCTCTGGATTTAAAAAACGTTCAAATAGAAGCTCATGCTCGATCGGATCTACGTTCGTAATATTTAACACATACGCAACTAACGAGCCTGCTGCAGATCCACGTCCAGGCCCTGTAATAATTTGCTGACGATGTGCGTAATCCATAAAGTCCCATACAATGAGGAAGTAATCGCTAAAACGCATATTGGTAATAACCGAAAGCTCATACGATAATCGCTCAGAATACGCCTGCGTTACGTTTGCTACTTTAGCTTCCAGCCCTTTTTGACAAAGCATCTCTAAGTAGTCATCTGCACTTTCCCCGTTAGGCGTTGAATATTTAGGTAACAGCGTTCGTCCTAAATCCAATGTCACATTACATTCATTCATAATGCGAACCGTATTATTGATCGCCTCTGGAAGATCATGAAACAAATCCATCATTTCCGCAGAACTTTTCAAGAAATGTTCCGTTGTTTCGAGCCGTTTTCGTTCGGAATCATCAATCGTTTTTCCTTCTCCGATTGCTGTTAAACAGTCATAGGCCATATGATCTTCCCGCCCTAAATAACGAACGTCGTTTGTAGCAACAAGCGGAACATCATGTTCATTCGCAAAGGAAAGAAGGCGCTCATTCAAATCATCTTCTGCAGCTCCATGGCGCTGCACGGAAAGATAAAAATGCTCACGACCAAACGTCTCTGTGAAATAAAGCAGCGCCTTTTCTGCTTTCTCCTTTTCTCCGCTAAACAAAAACTGTTCAATTTCTCCGCTTTTTCCTGGGGTAATTGCAATTAGTCCACTTCGATAATTGACGAGCCAGCTCTTTTTAACTCCACTAAACTCTGTTGTCTTCGCAGCACTGCTAAGTTTTAATAAATTTCGGTATCCTTGCTCATTTTTAGCAAGAAGTACTAATGGATATGCCTCTCCTGTAGGGTTTTGATCATCCGCTAACACAGAAGCTGTTAATCCTATCACTGGTTTCAAACCACGCTCTAGACATTTTTGATAAAACGTTATCGCCCCGTACATTACATTTTCGTCTGTAAGGGCTACTGCCTTAAATCCGTCCTTGTCAGCTTGATCAACAAGCCTTTCAATTGTCACAGCGCTATTCAATAGACTAAAGGCACTTTGTACCTGAAGATGAACAAACGTCATGTTCATTCCCACCCTTACCACATAAATTTTCTTATTCTTATTATAAATTTTGTGGGACAAACAGACAAATTACATATCTTTTTTAGTTTGTCCATATATATGTAAAGAGACTAGCACATTCATCATCTTCTGCTTATAAAGTAAATCTAGTATGTTAAAAAGAAGGAGTGAACACACGAAGTGAAAGATGACTTTATGTCCTTATTTATTTTAAGTTATTTTATCGCATTAGGCGTCATTATAGGGGGATCGTTCGTCGGAGCATTCGGTGCTTTTTTAATTAAAAAGCCTCCCCTTTATTACATGTACACACTCTCTAGCAATCTACGAATTTGGGCACTTGTTGCTGCTATCGGAGGAACGTTTGATACCTTCTATAGCTTTGAACGGGGAATTTTTGAAGGTGCTACGAAAGATGTAGTGAAACAAATTTTATTTATTCTTTCTGCTATGGGAGGCGCCCAGACTGGTGCCCTTATTATTAAATGGTTTACACAGGAGTACATCCATTCATGAGAATGCCAGATGCCAACCAATATAAATCTCCTGGGTGGCAGCGTTTTTTTGCCGGTTTATTTATAGGTGCTCTCATTAGTTGGGGTGTTTTTCTCATGATTTATGGAATTCTTCAAGATCAACAAATTAAAACGATTGTCAAACAAAAAAATCAGATTGAAAGTCTTAGTCAAGAAATTGCCCTATGGAAGAACAACATTGAGGAGCTCAATAAAGAAAAAGAACACGATTTAATGGTGCAAGCGATTAAAGTGAAAATTATTAACGGAGAGCGCTATAAGCTAGACTCCTACTCTTCGTATTTAATTCAAGAAGGCGTAAAAGAAGAGATTGAACATCTCGTTTCAAAGGATATCTATGACGTATACAAAACGAAAGATTTACTAAAAAAGGCGATTGAAAACAAAAACTATGAAATTAATAAAATGAAGTACACAGTGGAAGTACATCAAGTTCTGTTCTATACAACGCTTTCCATTGAGTTAAAAATCAAAAGCGCTAAAAATGATATGTAAAAAAGAGCCATTTAGACCAATGGCTCTTTTAAACATTTATTGCATTTCTTCACTCTATTCCGCACACAATGCTTCTAAATCTTTCAGCATCGGGGTAACTTCATCCCACGAATAGATGGAGGCACCAGCTGCAAGTGGGTGCCCTCCCCCCTTGTATTTGCGCGCAATTTGATTAATAACAGGTCCTTTTGAACGCAGGCGAACGCGAATTAAGTTCTCTTCTTCAACGAAAAACACCCAAGCTTTCATTCCCTCAATGTTTCCAAGAATACTCACGAGCTGTGATGCTTCACCAGCCGTTACTTTGTAGCGCTTCAGCATATCTTGAGTCACGATCATATGCCCTACTCCTGATGACTCTAACACAAAATGTTGTAAGATGTGCCCCTGCAAATGGGCAAGATTACGCTTTGTTCGGTACAGCTGATCGTATAAGTCTTGGATTTTAAAATCATACTCCATTAACTCGCTCGCATATCGCATCGTTTTAGGCTTCGTGCTTGGAAATAAAAATCGCCCTGTGTCCCCTACTATTCCGGCAAAGATCAGCTGTGCTCCCCGATCACTCAAAGTGAGCTGATCTTTATTCTCTAAATAAAATTCGTAAATCATTTCACTCGTTGAGCTGGCTGATGTATCAACTTTAAGCTTATGACCATACGGATCTTCGTTCGGATGATGATCAATTTTAATTAGATACTTTCCATTTTTATATCGCTGATCACAAACGCGCTCTTGATTAGCCGTGTCACATACAATAACAAGAGCCTCGTCGTATACGTCATCTGCGATTTCATCCATTCGATATAAAAAATTCAACGTAGGTTCTTCTTTTCCTACGGTATAAACATTTTTTTGTGGAAAAGAAGCTTTTAAAATTTCAGCTAATCCACACTGTGAACCATAAGCGTCCGGATCTGGTCGCACGTGGCGATGAATAATAATCGTATCAAATTCTTTCATAATGGATAATAATTGATCGTTCATATGTATCTCCCTTAATGTTGAGCTTTTTTACAAACAAGCATTGGCACCAACCAAATACAAATCGGCAAGTTTTTCTTTATTAAATCACAAAAAAACCATTTTGTTAAAGAGAAGTTTCTTAAAGTATAGAAGATTCTAGTAATTTTCGCTACAATAAAAAGAAACGCTATTGCTAAAAAATGGAGGAGTGCCATGTTAGTATTTGCGGTCTTAATTATTGCCTCACTTGGTGTCTATTTATTTTACAAAGCAAAGTATTTTCAGTGTAAAAAACCGATGGAAAAACAGTGGCTTTCAGCCAAATCCAGCATTGCATTAGGTTTCTTTGTTTTTATGTTTGGCGTTAACCAACTGATTACCGCTAGCGTGCCTTTGACAGTTGGAGTAGGCATTCTCTTTCTCCTTGTGGGCGGTGGAAGCATGTGGGCAGGCATCCGTGCTTATAAATACTATTTGCCGCTTGCTCTAAAAGAAGCGGGAAAATAAGCGCCACAGCCTTTTTGTACGACAAGAAAACATATGAAAAAGCGACCTTAATGAACTAAAGAGGTCGCTTGTTTCTTATGTGCGGTCTAACAGTTGCGCCATCATCAGAGCCTTTCCAACAAGAACACCTTCATTAAAGACTTCCACATCGATTTTACCTGATTTCCGTCCAAGTTCGAGGAGCTTCGGATGAACTTCAAGCGTACTATCAATTTGCACCGGTTTGATAAAGTAGATCGTCACGTTTTCGATGACTAGATCTCCCTTTTTATAAAAACGGAGAACGCGATTTGCAGCTTCCGTTACAACAGTGGTAAAAACCCCATATGAAATCGTACCCATATAATTCGTCATTTGAGGGGTAACTTCACATTGATAATACGCCTCTCCTTTTACTTCGGTAATATCAACGAACTGATTCGTCACAATATCATCTATCGTTTCCCCGACCTGCGGCTGACGCTGAATCATTTGCAACGCCTTTAATACGTCCTGTCTGCTAATGATCCCTTCTAATCGATGATTATCATCTACTACAGGTAGTACCTCAATTCCTTCCCATACCATCATATGAGCAGAGGAAGCAACCGACGTCTTTCGGTGAACAACAAGCGGATTTTTTGTCATTACTTTTTCAATTGCAAGTGCAGGATCAAATCCCATGACGTCTTTTGATGTTACCATTCCCTGAACCTTTAAGTTCTGATCCACAACTGGGAAACGACTGTGCTTTGTTTCCTCATTGCAGTCGTACCATTTGCTGATTGTATCTTGCGTATTCAAAAAAACCGTGTCCGATACCGATGTTAAAATATCCTCAACGAGTACAATTTCCTTCTTAATAAGCTGATCATAAATCGCACGGTTAATCATAGTAGCAACCGTAAACGTATCGTAGGTCGTCGAGATGATCGGAAGCTTATGCTCATCTGCTAATCTCTTCACACGTTCATCTGTATCAAATCCACCTGTAATTAGAACCGCAGCTCCCGTTTCCAGTGCGAGCTCATGTGCTTGGGTACGATTACCGACTATCAACAGATTTCCTGCTTCCGTATAGCGCATCATGGCTTCCAGCTTCATTGCCCCAATGACAAATTTATTCAGCGTTTTATGCAGCCCTTCACGTCCACCTAGCACTTGTCCATCCACAATATTTACAACTTCTGCGTAAGTTAGCTTTTCAATATTCTCTTTTTTCTTGCGCTCAATTCGTATCGTTCCTACTCGTTCGATCGTTGAGACATATCCTTTGTTTTCCGCATCCTTAATAGCGCGATAAGCCGTACCTTCACTTACTCCAAGCACTTTTGCTACTTGACGAACAGAAATTTTTTCCCCAATCGGTAGCGAGTCAATGTGTTGCAGTATTTGTTCATGCTTTGTAGCCAAAATAGTTCACCCTTTTATTTTCACTTTTGTAGATATCTCTTCTTTTACGTTCTTATTTCTCTACTATTACCTATTATAAGGGTGAGAGTAAACCTTTTCAATTTCTGCCGCCCGTACTTTATTGTCCTCGCTGCCTAATTACTCGCTTACCTGTACGTTTAGCTTTTGTTCTAGCAGGCTGCGGACGACGGTACAGTAGGGAAGATACGTTCCCTCCAATCACTAAAAGTGCAAGCAGCATCCATGATAATCCAAAGACTCCTTGTACACTTTCCGTGTTTAGTTGTATTCTTGGTACTGCATAGTACAGCATAACCCCACATAAAAGTAATGACACTTGTTCTTTTTGCTTCACGCCAACTCCTGCCCTTCTCGTAAATTCACCTCTTCTAAAAGCGGATGTTCACAAAGAGATGCGTACTACTATTTATATTCAGCTCTCATACAAAAAAGACACGAGAAGATTCTCCCGTGCCTTTTTCCATATGGTATTATAATTCGATTTCTTCTCCTGGAGTAAGAACTCGTCCTTCTGCACTTTTTAAGCGTGATACAAAATCATGTGGATCTTGTTCAATCACTGGGAACGTATTGTAATGAACAGGAACGACCATTTTCGCTCCGATCCATTCCGCCGCCACAAGTGCGTCGTCTGGTCCCATCGTGAAATTGTCTCCAATCGGTAAAAATGCTAAATCAATGTTTTCGAATTCATTTAATAGCTTCATATCCGAGTAAAGAGAGGTATCTGCCGCATGATAAATTGTTTTACCTTCAATTTTTAGTAGAATTCCAGCCGGCATTCCCATGTAAATAAGCTGCTGTGACTCTTCATCCGTATAGCTAGAGCTGTGGAAAGCCTGCGTTAGCTTCACGGTACCAAAATCAAATTTGAATGAACCACCAATATTAAGGGGATGAGTGTTTAATCCCTTCCAGCCAAAGTATGTCGCGATTTCAGCTGTTCCGATTACGGTTGCATTACTACGTTTTGCAATTTCCACCGTATCACCAACATGATCATTATGACCGTGAGATAAAATGATGTAATCAGCCTCTACCTCATCTGCTTTCAAATCTGTTGTAGCATTCCCGTTAATGAAAGGATCAATTAGAATCGTTTTTCCACCTGTTTGAATTTTGACAACGGAATGACCATGAAACGAAATTTTCATATGTAACGCTCCTTTACTTTAAATTAATCGATGAAAGTACTTTATTACTCTACCCGGTCAGACCCTACTATAACCACACAAAAAAGGCTAACTACTCGTTGTTAGCCTTTTTTATATGCCCTTACGCTTGCTTTAGGAGCGTATGCGCATCTGAATACACAAGCCCATGAGCATCTGCCACCGCCGCATACGTCACAAATCCCTGAAGCGTATTAATGCCCTTTAGTAGTGCTTCGTTTTGAACGCAAGCCTTAATATAACCCTTATTGGCAATATCAACTGCGTAAGGAACCGTCACATTCGTCAGCGCCATCGTTGAAGTACGTGGTACAGCTCCAGGCATATTTGCTACTGCATAATGAAGCACATCATGCTTTGTGTACGTAGGATTGTCGTGAGTGGTTATACGATCCGTTGTTTCAAAAATACCGCCTTGGTCAATCGCAATATCAACGACAACAGAACCTGGTTTCATACTTTTAATCATTTCTTCTGTGACAAGCTTTGGTGCTTTTGCACCTGGTATAAGTACAGCTCCAATGACTAGATCGGATTCTTGAACAGCTTCCGCAATATTCATTGGATTCGACATCAATGTTTTAATCTCTTTCCCAAAAATATCTTCTAACTGACGGAGACGTTCCACATTTAAATCAATAATCGTCACGTCTGCTCCGAGGCCAATGGCAATTTTCGCTGCGTTTGTTCCGGCTACACCGCCACCAATAATCGTTACCTTTCCTCGCTGTACACCGGGAACTCCGCTTAGTAAAATGCCTTTTCCACCTTTAGGCTTTTCTAAAAACTGCGCGCCAATTTGCGATGACATTCTTCCTGCTACCTCACTCATCGGCGTTAGGAGTGGCAGTGAGCGGTTAGGAAGCTGGACCGTTTCATAGGCAATGCCAACAACCTTCGCATCCGTTAGCGCTTTTGTAAGAGAAGCTTCTGCTGCTAAATGTAGATATGTAAATAAAATTAACCCTTCTCGGAAATAACTGTATTCTTCTGGAAGCGGTTCTTTTACTTTCATGACCATTTCCTGTCCCCAAGCCTCTTCCGCTCTCTCTACAATCTGAGCGCCTGCCTGTACATATTGGTCATCTAAAAAACCAGATCCAATGCCTGCTCCTTTTTCAACAAATACCTCGTGTCCTTGATTTACAAAATGAAAAACCCCCGAAGGCGTAATGGCTACACGATTTTCATTGTTTTTGATTTCTTTTGGGACCCCTATCTTCATCAAAATTCCTCCTAAGAAATTGACTTGTATTCGTTCACTTTTATCGAAAGGAAGTGCCTTATACAATAAGTTATTCCCTTTTTGTTCTTATATAACGCTCGTATAAGCTTTTGGTGGATAAATTTTCTAAAAGAATTTAACGCAAAACAAAAAGGGCTTTTACAAAAGCCCTCTGCTTTGACACATTACATTTCTTCTTGCGTATCTTTTGTGCTTTGTGTCGTTTGAGATGGATGTTCTCCACCTACAACACCACTTGAATAAGCATCCATAATTTGTTGTGACGTCTCTTGGTCACCTTGTTCATTGTATTCAAATTGATTTTGTGGACGTTTCTTTTCGCTCATGTTCCTCGCTCCTTTATGAAATAATCCTTTGTATGTTCTACTATTTGTGGATTTTTATACAAAAAAAGAGAAAGAATGAGCATCGCTCATTCCTTCTCTTTTAAACGAATATGGGCTGCTGAACACAGTCCTTTGCTTTTTGAATCGCTTTTTTGACCTGTTTAAAACCAGTGCCACCTGCGCTATCACGACGACTAACAGCATTGTATGGGTCTAATACCTCGTAAATATCTTGTTGGAATAACGAAGACATCTCCTGATATTCTTCAAGAGATAGATCCATTAAATAAATTCCTTTTTGAATGCAAGCAAGAACTAGCTTCCCAACTACTTCATGAGCCTGTCTAAACGGCATGCCTTTTGCTGCTAAATAATCCGCAAGTTCCGTTGCATTGGAGAAGTCTTGCTTCGTTGCTTGAGACATACGCTGTTCTTTCACTGTCATCGTCTCAATCATACCTGCAAAAATAGTAAGGCTTCCTTCTACCGTTGTAACCGTGTCGAACATTCCCTCTTTATCTTCTTGTAGGTCTTTGTTATACGCAAGAGGTGTGCCTTTTAGGACGGTCAGCAAACCAAACAATTCACCGTATACGCGACCTGTTTTTCCACGAATTAATTCTGCCATATCTGGATTTTTCTTTTGTGGCATGATGCTACTTCCCGTAGCGTACGTATCATCCATTTCAATGAACTGAAACTCCTGGCTCGACCAAATAATAAGCTCCTCACAAAAACGTGACAGATGCATCATCAGCATTGAGCTATTGCTTAAAAACTCTAAAATAAAATCGCGGTCGCTTACAGCATCCATACTGTTCTCGTAAATTCCTGAGAATCCTAGTAGTTCCGCCGTATATTCACGATCAATCGGAAATGTTGTACCTGCTAGTGCACCCGCTCCTAAAGGAGAGAGATCAATACGCTTTAGTGACTCTTCAAATCGTTCCACGTCACGTTGAAGCATCCAAAAATACGCCAACAAATGATGTGCAAACGAAACAGGTTGAGCACGCTGTAAATGTGTATATCCTGGGAACACGGTTTCCACGTGCTTTTCCGCTTTGACGATTAACACATTTTGTAGCTCTTTAATCAGACCTGTAATCGTCTGAACGTGCTTCTTTAAATAAAGATGCATATCTGTCGCCACTTGGTCATTACGGCTACGTCCTGTATGAAGCTTACCTCCTACTGGACCAATTTCATCAATTAGTAACTTTTCAATATTAAGATGAATATCTTCATATTGAGCAGAAAACGAAAGCTCTTTTTTCTTAGCCTTCTCTAATAAAGTCGTAAGACCTGCTTGAATTTCCCCTGCCTCTTCCTGTGAAAGAATGTTGCATTTAGCAAGCATTTTTACATGAGCCAAGCTTCCCTCGATATCTTCTTCTACTAGCTGTTTGTCAAATTCAATGGATGCGCCGAACTCGTCGATCCATTGTTCAGGGCGTTTCGTAAAACGCCCTCCCCATAGTTTGCTCATAGTGTCACCTTCTCGTTGTCCTTCACCGCTTCTGTCTTATTTACCATGCTGTGAACCTTTGTCGGAAGTCCCCAAAGAGAGATAAAGCCAACCGCTGCATTGTGATCAAACTCATCATCTTTCGTATACGTCGCAAGTTTCTCATTATATAACGAGTTTGCAGATTGACGACCTTCTACGATCGCGTGCCCTTTAAATAATTTTACGCGTACAACGCCGTTCACGTATTGTTGCGTCTCTTCTAAAAATGCAAGTAGTGCTTTTGTTAATGGAGAAAACCACAGACCTTCATAGATAATTTCTGTTAGTTTTTTCTCGATAACCGGCTTGAAATGCGCTACTTCTTTTACAAGCGTTAAGTCTTCTAGTTCCTTATGTGCTTTAATAAGTGTCATTGCCCCTGGACATTCGTACACCTCACGTGACTTAATCCCAACTAAACGATTTTCTACGTGATCAATTCTTCCGACACCGTGTTTTCCAGCCAGTTCATTTAACGCTAAAATAAGCTGATCCAGAGAATAAAGCTCGCCGTTTAACGCAACCGGAATCCCTTTTTCAAATGTGATTTCGACCGTATCAGCCACATCTGGCGCTTTCTCTAATGAAGCGGTCAAATCATAAGCTTCTTCTGGTGGTGCTGCCCATGGATCTTCTAATACCCCACACTCATTACTTCTTCCCCATAAATTTTGGTCAATGGAGAACGGGCTATCTAAGTTAATTGGAATTGGGATGTTATGCTCTTTTGCATATTCAATTTCCTCTTCACGAGACCATTTCCAGTCACGCACAGGTGCAACTACTTCAAGATCTGGATTTAACGCTTTAATTGATACCTCGAAGCGAACCTGATCGTTACCTTTCCCTGTGCAGCCGTGTGCAACAGCTACTGCCCCTTCTTTTTCTGCTACTTCTACGAGCTTTTTGGCGATCAACGGACGTGAAAGCGCAGAAACAAGTGGATATTTGCCTTCATACAACGTGTGTGCTTGAAGAGCTGCTAATGCATAAACATTCGCAAATTCTTCTTTTGCATCAATCACATAAGACTCAACCGCTCCAACTTGCAGTGCCTTTTGTTTTACAAAGTTTAAATCTTTCCCTTCCCCTACATCTAAACAACAAGCAACTACATCATAGCCTTTCTCCTGTAACCATTTTACCGCCACCGATGTATCTAATCCTCCTGAATATGCAAGCACAATCTTAGATTTACTCATTATGCTGTTCCTCCTCTATCTATATAAAAATCTATTTTTATTCATTTAAGTTAATAATAATGTAACAGTAATAACAACTTTTTTCAATACTTATTCACGAAAAAGTATAAATATTTATATTTCATGCATGTAGATGTTTTGAAACACAGAACCAATTGGACAAAAAAACAATGTAAGGGAGAACTACTTTTCTTCCTTACACACACACTGAAGCATTGTTCTATCTTTTCAACTGCACATCGGACTGGAATGGAAGACCGAACAATTAGAAAGAGCTTATTCCCATCTGAAACAATAACCCTTACAATAAAATACTAAATAAACGGAACCATCCTCTTTGACTTTCCTCATTTAACGACACTAGGTCCGAAGTGAAAGATGCGAAGACTCCTACGGGATTAGTGAGTCAGATGAGATCCCGCAGGAATGGAATGACGAGGAAGCTCACCGCTCGCCCCGTGGAAAGCGAAGCAATCTGAAACGAAGGACCGGACTACTTTTTCACATTTCTACACATTAGACCGGAATGAGAGGACGAACAATTAGAAAGAGCTTACTCCCATTGGAAACAATAATCCTTATAATGACACACCAAATAAGAAGAGTAATTCTGTCTTACTTTCCCCATTTAACAATACTAGGTCCGAAGTGAAAGATGCGAAGACTCCTACGGGCTTAGTGAGTCAGATGAGATCCCGCAGGAATGAAGTGACGAGGAAGCTCAGCGCTCACCCCGTGGAAAGCGAAGCAATCTGAAACGAAGGGCCGGACTACTTTTTCACATAAAAATAGAACTATACTTCCAATTACGATACACTAAAAGAAAAAATGCAAAAGGATGTGGGAAGATGAGCGATTACTTTACCTATGACAAACGCTTGGGCATTAAAAAACCCGTTTTACCAGCAGAATGGAAGACAATCGATCTTCACACTCAGCAGCAAATCCTAACGGAATGGGAACACATTCGTGGCCATATTCCAGATCGTATCAAAGACGTCGAACAGCTCATTAACCAAAAACAAGCACAGCTAGATGACGAAGAAAACTTCTCTCGTTCGTGTGAGTTGAATAGCGAAATCGCCAACCTTGCTTCCATTATCAACGACCTTTGGATTTGGTATCGCACGAACCAAAACATAACATCATCCAAAAAGCACGCATAAAAAAAGCAAAAGTGACGAATCACTTTTGCTTTTGATCATTTTATCGCTGTTTTCTTATTTCTCCTACAACGTGTCTAGCCTGAGGTAAAATAAGCTTGTTCATTCCAAGCGTAACGGCTCCTGTTGAACCTGGTAATGAGAATAGTGCCTTTTCACCAATCACACCCGCTACCGCACGACTCATCATCGCAGCTGCACCAATGTCCTCTGTATAACTTAACATACGGAACAATTCTCCAAACCCAACGATCTCCTTTTGAAGAAGCGGCGTGACGCTCTCAATCGTAACGTCTCGAAGTGAAATCCCTGTTCCACCATTTGTAATAATAATATCCACATCTGGTTGTAGTGCAGCAGACAATACGGCCTGCTGAATGTGCTGCTGATCATCGGCCACAATTTCGTACCCTTGAATATGATGACCATCCTCTTCTAGCAGCGAGATAATTCTCTTACCGCTTTTATCCGTTTCTTCTGTTCTCGTATCACTAATCGTCACAACCCAGCACCGTAATTGCTGCGGAGCCGTTTTGGCATGCTCTTGACTGTTATTCACTGTACGTTTCGTCCTTTCCTTCTAAAAAGCGATATTGATAAAAACGCTTTGCATAATCAGTTACTTGCTTTGTGAATTGGTAGTTCACACCCGCTCCGATAGCCATACTGATAAGTGGAAGCTTTTGCAAAGATTGACGCTTTGTTAATAAGATTAAGCCCGCTTTCCCAATTTGTAGACCGGCCTTTTCAATCCATGTCTTATCAATTACCTGCTCATCACCTTCATAAAAGAACGGCAGGTCCGTTTCCCTTAATTCTTCTACTAGCATCTCCCACCCGTTTCGTTGCCAGCGTTTTGGCAAACTAGCGGCATGGAACACTTTTAGCGAGAGCATTAACTCGAATGGACTATTCATTTTATATCCATAAGACATGCCAATCACATGAATAGCATGTAGATTTGTAGCAAGCATGGCAATCAAATCTGTTCCCAATAACACAGGCTTACCCGTTCCAGCTAAAGTACCTTGAATGAATGACACGAGCCGCTGCTTGCTGACCTGTTGCTCACAGATGAAAGATAGCTGATCAATAGACAACGATTGAAGATCTTCTATTTTTTCAATGTCGCTGTTGAATACACGGGCCGTTTCTAAAATGCGCTCTTTTGCATTTGTTTGTAGCTGGGTCCCTTGAATGACCGTCGTCAGCTGATAAAGCCAGCCATCCATACGCTGTAGATATGTTTGAGCTGTCTCTTCGGGAATTTTAGCCAGCATTTTATCTATCCACTCTTCGTATCCTTTTTCCCATTTTGACACTTCGTATCGGCTTAACTGCTCCTGCCATTGCATAATGTCTAGCTTTAGTTGCTCTTCACGATTATGTACACTCATTTCTCCACCCCTTCAAATGCTTATTTACTCACATTATAACAAATAACGGACCCAACCATGAAAAGAGTGGTAAAATGGTTGTCATAAAAAAAGAGCCTAGTCATGTGACTAGGCTCTCCATCTATTTATGCTTAGTTGCTTAAACGAACAACGTCGCGTGCAATCATAACTTCTTCGTTTGTTGGAATAACCATAACTTTAACAGGTGAATGAGGATAGCTTAAGAAAGCTTCTTCTCCCATTGTGTTGTTAAGAGATGGATCACAGTATACACCCATGAATTCCAATCCACGAAGGATACGTTCACGCATAACTGCACTATTTTCACCGATACCAGCTGTGAAGATGATTGCATCAACACCACTCATACGAGCTGCATAAGAACCGATGTATTTATGGATACGTCCAGAGAATACTTCTAATGCAACGCGAGCACGGTCATTACCTTCATCTGCTTGTTGAATAAGGTCACGCAAATCACTTGAAAGACCAGAAATACCTAGAAGACCACTTTCTTTGTTCAATACTTGTAGTACTTCGTTTGCATCTTTGCCTGTTTTCTCCATGATATAAGGAATTAAAGCAGGGTCAATGTTCCCTGAACGAGTTCCCATTGCTACACCAGCTAAAGGTGTGAAGCCCATGGATGTATCAATTGATTTACCGCCTTCAATAGCTGCAATACTTGCACCATTACCTAAGTGACAAGAAATTAAACGTAATTGCTCAACCGGACGACCTAACAGCTCTGCTGCACGCTCTGATACATATTTATGAGATGTACCGTGGAAGCCGTATTTACGCATACCGTATTTTTCATAGTACTCATATGGTAGGCTGTATAAGAATGATTGCTCAGGCATCGTTTGATGGAATGCAGTATCAAACACAGCTACTGCTGGGATACTTGGTAAAATTTCTTGGAATGCTTTAATTCCTACTACGTTCGCAGGGTTGTGAAGTGGTGCTAGATCAGATAGTGCCTCAATCTCTGCTAGCGTTTCATCTGTAACAAGCACAGAATCGTTGAACTTCTCTCCACCGTGAACAACACGATGACCTACACCTGTAATTTCATCATAAGATTTGATAATACCTTCAGAAAGTAGTTTATCTACTAACATTTTTACCGCTACTGCGTGATCTGGAATATCTGTAATTTCAGTTTTCTTCTCACCGTTTACGGAAATTGTAAAAATAGAATCCTTTAAACCGATACGCTCAACAAGACCTTTTGTTAGAACATTTTCACTTGGCATTTCAAACAGTTGAAATTTAAGTGAAGAACTTCCAGCATTGATGGCCATGATTTTTGACATCTTATGAAACAGCTCCTTTTTTTCGTACGAAAAACTGATTGAATATATTTTTTCACTCTACAATATTCTATGCATTTCGACACATATTCTATCCTCATTCATTTAATCATTCGTACTGTCATATTGCAAGAGCTTCAACGAATTGTAAGCGTTCACGATGAAAATTCATTATTTTCTGAAAGGTTGTTAGCGTTTATTAACGGCAAACCACTGATCAATTTCACCCATCATTTTGCCCATTGCTTCTTTGTTTGTGAACTTCGGAAGATCGACAAGTAATGCTTGCTTAGGAGCTTCAACCTCTGCACCTTTCTTTTGTAAAATAAAGATGCTTTTGGCGTGACTTTCTTGTTTGAAAATAGAAAGTGGCAATTGAATAAGTCCTTGAATAACCGTTTCATCCTTCAGAAACTCGTGTAATTTTGGAGCTTCCGCGCTTTCAAATAAGTTATTTGGAACAAGCGCCATCACGTAGCCGCCTTCTTTTACATAGTTCAAGCTTTGCTCAATTAGAAGATGATGTGCGTATGAATGTCCTTCATCTGCTTTCAAGCGATACTCTTTTGCTCCTTCATCATTTGGATAGTACCCAACAGGAAGATCAGCAACAACAAGATCTACAGGATCGATAAACAACGGCTGTAGGCTGTCCTGATTGAAAAACTGAATCGGGTGTTTTTGCAGGTTCGCACTAACATAGGCAAGCTTAATTAACAGCTCGTCCACGTCAACACCGTACGCTTGCTCGACTTTGTTTTGTCCATTTAGCACCGTTGTTAGAAGGTTACCTGTCCCAATCACTGGATCTAATACCGTATAAGTAGAGTGATTGTGCATAAACTTACCAACTAAGTAGCTCATGAACATTCCAACAGTATCAGGTGTCATTTGATGATTCGGCTGAATCGCTTCTTTCATCCCCTTTAAAATCGCAAGCTGATATCCCTTACGGATTAATTCAGACTCTGTACGATCTAGGCTGATTTTGTCATATTCTTTTTTTAGTCGTCTTACCGTTACTTCATCTAATTCGTCTTGTAGCACATCACCATGAAATAAATTTTCACCTGTTTCTGCGACCGCTTCAAGGTATGAACAATCCAATTCTTTTCTTAAAATGAGCGCTGTTTGATCGATGACCTGAAAGAGCGTCTCGACCTTTGAAAAATCATTCATTTACGTTCCTCCTACTTTTATCTATTTATGCTCGCTCTACCGCGAACTTTATGGTTTATCAGTTAAGTTGTTATCATTTAGTAGTGACTTGTACTCAAGCATATTGTACTTTATCCGAGCACTACATTCTATCACAAAGAAAAGCGATGCACAAAAAAAGGAGCCTCAAACGTTGTTCAGACCGTTTGAGGCTCCTTTTTAGCAAAAAATGCCGCTTATTTTGCAGCTTTTACTGCTTCAATTGCCGCATCATAGTTAGGATGATTTGTTACTTCATCTAAATACTCTACGTATGTTACTTTGTCATTTGAATCCACTACGAATACAGAACGAGCTAGCAAACGAAGTTCTTGAATAGCTACTCCATAAGCTTCACCAAATGATAAATCACGGTGATCAGATACGGTTTGAACGTTCTCAATGCCGTTCGCACCACACCAGCGTTTTTGAGCAAACGGTAAGTCTACGCTCACTGTTAGCACCTTTACGTTATCAAGTTTTGCAGCTTCCTCGTTGAAACGACGAGTTTGTGCATCACAAACTCCTGTGTCAATAGAAGGAACAACGCTGATTAAACGAACAGAACCTTTTGTATCGTCAAGAGTTACCTCAGATAAATCGTTTGCTAATACCGTAAAGTTAGGAGCCGTATCTCCTACTTTTACTTGATTGCCTAATAGTGTTACTGGATTTCCTTTAAATGTAACTGCCATCATTATTTCCTCCCTTAATCGAATATGTACAGTGTAATCTTAATCTATCTTTCAGCACCAATGCAATCATTTACCTTCCTAAAGGCCGAATATTTTCTCTTTTTCCCTCCCCACATAAAAAAGCACCAAAAAGGTGCTTTTATAGGTCGTAGCGATGATTTGGATCTACGTGATCATTGTGTGGTTCTGTATGAACGTGATCACTATGCTTTTTGTCTCGTTTAAATACTTGCTGAATTTTTTCTAATGTTTGAGGAGCAGTATCCAAAATTTTCTCCAATAGATGTGTACCTTCGTTAAGGTGAAGCATCTTAATGCCAGATGAATTGACGATTAAAAATGCGATTGGCGTGATAGATACACCACCACCGCTTCCTCCACCGAATGGTAAAAGGCTTTTATGCTGCTCTCCTTGATGGTTGTGGGATGAGCTAGAGTCAGATTTATTCGTTGAGCCGTCTGAGAAAAACTCACTTCCACCAGCAGCAAATCCAAAACCAACTTTTGATACGGTCAAGATGACGCTCCCATCAGGTGTTTCAACGGGGTCACCAATAATCGTATTTACGTCAATCATATCTTTTAAGTTTTCCATTGCGGTAGACATAAGACCTTTAATTGGATGTTCCATTCTATGTACCTCCTAAGATTCAACAGATGACTGTTGTTTGTCCTTGTTGAAAAGCTGAGCGAATAGTTCCTTTCGCCCTCCATAAGCACTGCGCCAATACTTGAATACTAGTAAACCTGCTACTATAGCATGCCCGATCCGAAACTTAAATATGCAAGATAAATGCGTTTGGGAACGAAGACGCTGAAAATCTGGTTGGATCGCAATAAAAGGCTGTCCTACTAAACGGAAATACTGGCTCATAAGTGAGATGATGCCGCTTTTTGCCGTCCATATAGCTCCTACTAACATACCTGTATGAGCAGCATCTCCAGCACCGACTGCTGAACGCCAGCTAACATCCGTCAACGTAATTCTTCTCAAAAATCTTCGAATGATCCTGTGAAATCCAATAATATGCCGAAACAGCTCCCTCGTATTATGAACCGTTTCTTGAATATCATGTAGCGAGAACTTTTTTGTTTTCTTATTTTTTGAGTCGCCACCCGCTGTATCTGTTCCTTTATTCTCTTCTACTACCAAAGTAGGTGAATCATCATCCACTTGGATTAGTGGAATCTCGTATTTGTATCGTATTAATCCAAACCAGGCTGAAAACTTTAGCGTAATTCGGTCATCGTCACCTATGTGTTTAATTACAAGAACAATGGTTAGCTTTGTCCAAAATAGAAGGAAAAGAAGCACAACTAGAATTAATAAAACCGACCATATCCATATCAAAACGTTCACCTCTTCTCAACTGTCTATTATTTCCTTGTAAGCGAAAAATAAACAAAAAAAGAAGGAAAAGAGTGTTTGTCTTTTCCTTCCCTGCACTTATGAACGATGAATGACCGTTGTGCCCGCAAAATAGTCATGCAATCCTTGTTTTTGTGGTAAAAACGCAACAAGCAAGTACCCAATTAGAAAAATGGTTTTAGCAACATATCGGCCAATTACTTCTCGAAATATAATCGTCGACCATCGCAAGCGATCATCTTTTAGATCAATGACCTGTAGTCCAAAAATCATTTTCCCGAGCGTCTGCCTGAACCACCTCGTCATGAATACGAAATATGCATAAAATACAAGTGCCGATACAAATCCGTAAAGCGTTAGTAACCCATCATTAGTAGAAAGACCCAAGAGATGAAATAGGGGCTTAACGATAATTCTCTCTAAGCTACCAATGACAAGTAAATCAACGAGATACGCCCAAAACCTCATCCAAAATCCCGCATATCTGACCATAACCCGCTCGTTCGATACGGTCACTTCAGGTGCTGTGTGAATAGGTTCATTAGTAGAATAATTGTCTGTATAATCCATTTACTCACTCCTATTCTGCATACAGATACATTAAGCGCGGAGAACTTGGATTGCTAAGCAGCTTCAGCATTCCTGTTAGCTCTTGCGTGTTTCCTAGCACTTTTTGTGCGCTCATGGATAAGAAGGAAGATAGACCTAGCGAAGAGGACTCATATGAAACAACTTCTGCCCCTTTTAAATGCTCATCTTTTTTCATCCCTTTTACCGTATCATCAAAATATCCTAATTCATCTACTAGTTTTAACTCTTTTGCCTGTCTTCCATCATACACACGGCCATCCGCAATCTTTCGTACCTGTTCTTCGGAAAGATTTCGTCCTTTTGAGATTACGTTCACAAATCCACCGTATGCATTATCAACGAGACGTTGCATAATTTGTCTTTCCGCCGCCGTCATCTCACGTGTTGGTGACATAATATCTTTGTAAGGACCGCTTTTAATGGTTTCATTTTTCACACCGAAGTTCTTTGCAAGCTCACCGTAGTTAAGACTTTGCATAATCACGCCTAAAGATCCTGTTAGCGTATCGGGTATGGCATAAATTTTATTCGCTGCTGTTGAGATATAATAACCGCCTGATGCTGCCATACTACCCATTGAAATGTAAACGGGATGCTTTGTTTTCTCTTTGAACTCCTCCAGCTTCTTATGTATTTCAGCACTCTCAACGACGCCTCCACCAGGTGAGTTCACTTTTACAATAAGCCCTTTTACTTGCGGATCATTTTTCGCTTGATCAATCATTTTTAAGAACTCTTGGTGATTGTACCCTCCACTTTGAAATGGAGAAGAGGATTCACCTGTATCCTGGATGACTCCACTTACTTCGAGAACAACGATTTTTTTCGCATCATTTCCGTCTTTGATGACTTTTTCTGCAAACCCCTCGTCATCACCCATAACAGATGAAAGACCTTCTCCAACATCATTAAACAGTACGCTCGTCGTAACGCTTACAAGAATTGAAATTAAGAACAATCCTATTGCGAGTCCTAGGGCTACCCAACGCCTTTTGTTCATGTAAAAACCTCCTGTAATTAACTGAAAAATAGGATAATTCTTTTATTTTTTCAAAAAATTTCGTAGAATACATATATAGTGTATCAAATTCTTTTGAAGAACATGAATGCTTTCTACTATTATTACGATCAAACAAGGGGGAACTTCCATGACAACAAATCGCCGCAACATTTATTTTTTCCACAAAAAAGATGCTGAAACAATTAATCGTGTTAAGCCCTTACAAGAGCTAGCAGAAAAACATGATTTTACAATCGTTCACACTATGAAAGAAGCAAGCATCATCATTTCAGTAGGCGGAGACGGAGATTTCCTTCAAGCTGTTCGTCAATCAGGGTTCCGTGATGATTGCCTCTATGCTGGGATTACAACAGCTAATCAACTGAGCTTTTATTGCGATTTCCATATTGAGGATACGGATAAAATGGTTGAAGCGGTTAGCAATCGCGAAGTAGAAGTAAGACGCTTTCCAGTCATCCAAACACAAATTGATCAAAACCCACCCGTTTATTCATTGAATGAATGTTCAATACGTTCTTCACTCATTAAAACATTTGAAATGGAAGTATTTATTAATGAGCTCCATTTTGAAACGTTCCGAGGAGACGGCATGATTGTCGCAACCCCAACTGGAAGTACGGCTTACAATAAGTCCGTAAACGGAGCGGTCGTAGATCCACTTCTTCCATGCTTACAGGTGAGTGAAATTGCGTCTTTAAATAATAATCAATATCGTACGCTAGTATCTTCGTTTATCTTAAGCGATCAGAATACCTTAACACTACGTTTTTCGCCTGATAACCCACATTACCCAACGATTGGACTAGATAACGAGGCCATTAGTTCAAAGCAGGTGGAAAAAATCACAATTTCACTTGCAGATCAGCAAGTGAAAACCGTTAAACTAAAAGACAATTCATTTTGGCAACGCGTGCAACGAACGTTCTTATAATCAGTATGTTAGGAGACGCTCTCTATAATAGAGAGCGTCTTTTCATATTAATAGAGCAAACATTATTGCTGAAACATGATCGTCCCGTCCACTACCGTCATATATACACCTGCATTTGGAATCTCATCTTCTGCCATGTTGAATAAATCATGATCTAGAACTGTAAAATCTGCTTTGTATCCCTGTGAAACTAATCCAACCTCATTCTCTCTCTTGATAGCGTACGCACTTTCGTATGTAAATAATCGAACGGCTTCAAAAACAGAAAGCTTCTCTTCTGGCATATATACGTCAGAAGAAGTGGGGCTATTTTTACGTGATACGGCCGCATGAATACCGAGTAACGGATCCATTGGCTCAATTGGCGCATCTGATCCTCCTGCACAGTGAAAGCCTTTTTGAATAAGCGTTTTCCAAACGTAGCAAGATTTCATCCGCTCATGGCCAAGTCTCTCCTCTACCCACGGAAAATCACTTGCCACAAATCGGGGCTGAATATCAAGAATCATCGGAAGAGTTTTCGCTCGTTCAATTAAGTCGGGACGCAAAATCTGAGCATGAATAATTCGATCTCGCTGACCTGCTTTTGGTGGATGCTTTTCTAAACTCGTAATTACGTATTCAAATGCCAAATCACCAATCGCATGAATCGCGACCGTTCGTCCAAATGTGCGTGCTTTTTTCACCAAATCCGATAGCTCATCTTGGGTGTGGATCGCCACTCCTTGTGTCGTCTCATCATCTTCGTAAGGCTTACTTAACAGAGCAGACCTTCCACCTAAAGAGCCATCTGCAAAAATTTTCATCGCGCCAATTTCAATAAATGGATCTTCGTGGTGGTCGGCATATGAGAAAGCTTCTTCTGCTACACCATAATGAGCCAGTAAGTGAGCGCGGAATTTTGTTTTAGACCCATTAATGACATGTTGAAACGTTTCATACGTACGTAGAAATCCACCATAATAGTTTAAATCCTCTGAATGAGCCCCCGTCAGTCCCTTGCTAAAAGCATCTTGAACCGACAACTGAAGAGCACGTTGCAAATAGTTTTCGGAAGGAAGAGGCATTTTACTCGTCACAAGCTGCTGTGCTTCATCTACTAAGAATCCTGTGATCGTTCCGTCTTCTTCTCTATCTACAATTCCTCCTTGTGGCTCTTTTACATCATCACTTACTCCTGATAATGTCAGTGCATATGTATTAGCAATCAGCGCATGGCGACAAATACGTTTCATAATAATTGGGTGATCGCTTGTGATGGCATCGAGCTCTTTACGATGAATAATACGTGGAGTCTTCCACTGATTTTCATCCCATCCTTCGGCAATAATCCATTCATTATGTGGCGTTGTTTTTACTTTTTCCTCTACTAATTGCAGGACTTCCTCTGCTGATGTGGCAGCGGATAAGTCTAGTCGAAGTAACTTTTCCCCGTGCCCGATTAAATGAATGTGACTATCGACAAATCCTGGGTATAACACCTTTCCTTTCAAATTAATTTTCTCATTTATTCGATTTCCGTACTTTTCTTGTAGGGTAGCCACACTACCTGTCTCAAGAATCGTTCCGTCCTCTACTAGTATTGCTTCCACTGTTTCCAGTTCGTTTACCATTGTATAAATCGTTCCACCAAACCAAAGTGTGGCCACATTCAACATCTCCCTAAAATTTTTTCATTATTCTTATTATAATCAATTAAAGAGAAAATAGAAAAGAGTGAGCTTTCGCTCACTCTCTGTAGCCATGTTTATAATTATTTGTAGCTTCCGCCTAATTGTTGTTGAGCCATTTGAACTAAGCGTTTAGTGATCTCTCCACCAACAGATCCGTTAGCGCGAGCAGTAGCTTCAGCTCCAAGGTTTACCCCGAATTCAGAAGCGATTTCGTATTTCATTTGGTCGATAGCTGCTTGAGAACCAGCAACTACTAATTTGTTTGTGTTTGCCATGTGTGTGTCACCTCCTTGTTGAATATAGATTGTGTCAAAGCGCAAATGTTCATACATAATTTTTTTGGTAATTTTTTCTTTATGTTTAAACCATTCTTCTTTTGTCAAATAACGAACAGTTTTCACCTATAAAAAACCATTTTCTGCTCTATTTGAATCTCTACAAACACAATAAAAAAGACTATCCGTATAGGAAGTTTTCCTAGGATAGTCTTTTTTATTGTTCTGCAATCATTCAATAATTAAAACAAATCGTTCTCAACGGCAACTGTTTCTTTTTGAGTCATGTCCGTTTCACTCGTAAATTCCAACACTTCTGTATTTCTCACCGTTTCATCAATTAACGGCTCGAAATCGTAAAATGCTTCGTAACGATTGACCTTTTCACGTCTCGGTCTTGTTTTTGGTTGAGCAGGTGTAAAGATGGTACAGCAATCCTCATATGGACGGATTGAAATATCATGCGTATCAATTTCTCTTGCGATATTAATAATTTCAGTTTTATCCATTGCGATGAGCGGTCGAATAATTGGCGTATTCGTCACTTCATTAATTGCATACATACTTTCAACCGTTTGACTCGCTACTTGTCCAAGGCTTTCACCTGTTACAATTGCGAGCGCCTGCTCTTGCTCTCTGATTTTATCCGTGATACGCAGCATCATACGTCTAGTGGATGTCATCGTGTAGTTTTCAGGAACTTGTTTGTGTACAGCTTGCTGAACTTCTGTAAATGGCACAACGTGCAAGCGAACTTTGTGACCGTATTTAACAAGCTTTTGAGCAAGGTCGATTACTTTTTGTTTGGCACGCTCACTTGTAAACGGAGGACTATGGAAATGAACAGCTTCAATTTCCAAACCGCGCTTCATGGATAAGTAACCAGCTACTGGGCTATCGATTCCACCTGAAAGCATAAGCATCGCTTTACCGCCAGAACCAACTGGCAATCCTCCAGCTCCTGGATAATCAAAGCACATAATATACGTGGCTTCTGTTCGAACTTCTACTCGCAGGTTAATATCCGGTTTTTTTACGTTAACCGTTAAATTCGTTGTGTTTCGTAAAATATGACCGCCAACCTCGTGGTTAATGCCATTCGTATCAAATTCAAAATGTTTATCAGAGCGTCTTGCAGACACCTTAAATGTTGTTTCCGGTTGATCAAATTCTTCAATCGCCTTTAAAGCCGCTTCTTTAATTTGATCCATTTCTGAGTCCACTTTTAAAGCTAGACTAAAGCTTTGAATACCAAATACTTCTTGAAGCTTCGGAATCATTGGCTTTGGGTCTTCCCCTTTTAAATGAATGTACATACGATCTCTCGTTTGCTCAATTAGAATAGAGGGGAAATCAGCAAGCACATGTAAAATATGCTTACGTAAACGCGTTAAAAACTGCTTACGGTTTTGACCTTTTGTCGATACTTCACCGTATCGAATTAAAATATGATTGTACATTATCGTTTCTCCTTCACAACTTCTTTCAGTTCTTCTACTGCTTGTAAAATACCTGTTGCTGCCTTTTCAGCGTCCTCTTGCGTTGTTTGGTAGGAAAGACTGATTCGAATAGCTTGATCGGCATCTTCTCGTTTTTTCCCCATCGCAAGAAGCGTTTTACTTGGACTTTTCTTTTTTGATGAGCATGCAGACGTTGTAGATACATATATACCTTTGTCCTCTAACGCATGAACAAATACTTCCGCCTTCATTCCATGAAACGTAACATTTAAAATGTGAGGAGCACCATGTGACGGGCTATTAATCGTTAAGTGTCTTTGATCAGATAATTGACGGACTAAAATCTTACGAAGTTCTTTTATACGTTCATTTTTATCGGCCGCATTCTCAAGGGTCATTCGTAGAGCTTTAGCGAGCGCAACAACTCCAGGGACATTTTCGGTACCTGATCGAAGCTGTGACTCTTGTTCTCCACCACTTAATAAGGGAGCTAGTTTAATCCCTTCACGTACATATAAAACTCCTGTTCCTTTAAGACCATGGAACTTATGGCCCGATAAGGTGAGGAGATCAATAGAAGCCTTTTTAAAATCAAGCGGGACTTTTCCAATCCCTTGGACGTGATCGACATGAAAAATAGTCTTTGGATATTCATCCAACACGTGCCCGATTTCAGCTATCGGCTGAATAACACCTGTTTCATTATTCACATGAATAACAGAGACAAGAATAGTATCCTCACGTAAGGAATTCTTTAATTCCTCTATTGAGATGAGTCCTTCTTCATTCACCGATAGATAGGTCACGTCAAATCCCCATTCTTCTAGCTGTTTAAACGGCTGATGAACGGAATCATGTTCAATCTCTGTTGTAATAATATGTTTTCCACGGTTTTGATATTGAAAAGCGACACCCTTTATTGCCATATTATTTCCTTCTGTCCCTCCAGAAGTAAAAATAATCTCTTTTGGTGATACATGCAAAAGAGTCGCAACTTGTTCACGAGAGCGACTGAGCAATCGCTCCGCTTGTCCGCCTAGTCCGTGTAAGGACGATGGATTTCCGAAATAATCAGTGCTAACTTTCACAAACGAATCAATTACTTCTTTATATGGTTGAGTAGTGGCGCTATTATCAAGATAAATCACTGCATTTACTCCCTTTTTTAAACAGTTAATGTTAATGTCAAGTTATGATACCACAGTTGAAAATGAATGAAAATAACAGCCCCCTACGTTCTTTTATGTCAGAATATTCTTTTATCCCATGATTTATTTCGTAATGAATTGACTGAAGATGTAACAAAATAGAGGAAAGAAGAAAGTAATAGGAGGAGCTATGAAACAACATGAACTAACAAAAAAAGAATTGCTTGCTGTAGGCTTAATGCTGTTTGCTCTTTTTTTTGGCGCTGGAAATATGATCTTTCCTCCTGCTCTCGGACAACAGGCAGGAACGAATACTTTTGTGGGAATTGGCGGCTTTTTGTTAACAGGCGTCGGTTTGCCCCTATTAGGAATCATTGCTGCTTCGAGAATCAAAGGGGACTTTTCAGGGGTAGCTAAAAGGGTTCATCCTGTGTTTGGTTTATGCTTTACCTTCATCACGTACTTAACCATTGGACCGTTCTTTGGCATTCCCCGTACAGGAACAGTCGCGTTCCAAATTGGCGTCACTCCTTTTTTGAATGAAGCAGCTAAAAATAGCGGTACATACCTATTCATTTATACGGTTATTTTTTTTGGCATTACGCTTTGGCTTGCCATGAACCCTTCTAAAATCGTGGATACGGTTGGAAAAATATTAACGCCGCTTCTCCTGGGTGTACTAACACTGCTCGTCATAAAAAGTCTGATCACTCCAATGGGCTCGTTTCAGCCTCCACAACAGGCATATGCGAACGCACCATTTTTCAAAGGGTTTTTAGACGGCTACTTAACAATGGATGCCATTGCCGCCCTAGTGTTTGGCATTGTTGTTATTACGAGTATTAAAGACAAAGGAATTACGGATCCAAAACGAATCGCATCTACTTGTATGAAAGCGGGGGTAATTGCCGCTGTTGGATTAGCGCTTGTTTACATTTCTCTTGCCTACATAGGAGCATCGAGCGTGTCATCTATAGGCGTTCAAACAAACGGAGGGGACATTTTAACAAACGTAGCGAAGGTCCTATTTGGGCCCTTTGGCATCACCATTTTAGCCATCGCAATCACGTTTGCTTGCCTCACTACCTCAATCGGACTTTTAACGGCATGCGGCGAATTTCTTTCCAAACAAATAAGAGGATTGTCATACCGAGTGGCGATTATGTTGATTTCGATCTTTAGCCTAGTTGTGTCAAATGTAGGACTGACAAAGCTTATTAGCATTTCAACGCCTCTCTTAACGTTTCTTTATCCCATTGCGATTATTTTAATTATCCTGTCACTAGTCGATAAAAATTTTGGGATTTATCAAGAAGTCTATATCGGCTCCGTAACAGCAGGAGCCGTCATTAGTTTTTTTGATGCGCTGAACGCAGCACAAATTCCACTGGGCCCTATCAATCAATTTTTAACACGATATGTCCCTCTTTACGAGAACCAAATGGGCTGGCTTATTCCTTCCATTTTGGTCGGGTTCATTGGATGGATCATCGGTTATGTTCGTCGCCAAAGTGCTCAGGCTAAATAAAAAAGATCGTTCACCATGTGCGGTGAACGATCTTTTTTATTTCCGTTCGGTTAAAATACCTTGAATTCGTTGCATAGCTCCTGGCTCCACGCCTTCAATAGCACTAGCAGCTTGTTCAAGAGCCGCATGATACTCGTAGTTGCGGAACGATTCTTCCGATTGTCGCAGTGACTGTGCAACAGCAGGATGCGTACTTCTGTAACGATTGCCATATTGAATGACTTTCTCTACAAGAAATACTTCGCCTACCATTTGCTCAGTTTCTTCAAAAAGAGACTGAACAGATTCTACTGCCTGCTGCAATAAGTCATTTACAGCCTCCATCGTCAACGGCTTCTCTTCTAGCTTTAGGGATACCTCTTCTAGAAGTTGTCTAGCGACTTCTACGCGCTGTTTATATTCAACGCTTACCCCAGGAAGATTTCCTTGTTGAATAAGTCTTCTTGCTTCAATGAGCTGCTTTTTAAGATCCGTGATCTTTTCTTTTGCATGTATTTCATCTTTTCGTAACGTTTGAAGCGTTTCGACGTACTCTTTTTGAATTTCTTCAAGCTGTTGAAGCTGTTTAGATACCTCTTCTAGCTCCTCCTGAATAATGGTATAAGCTAGTTGGTGATCCGCAATTTTATTCGAAATCGTGTAATAGAGGTTTGTCAGCCTTTTCACTTCACGATCCATGCGATGGAAAACTTCTACATCTTTTTCTTGAAGGTGATAGCTTTGCTGAACAAATACCGTTTCTTCACGTAACCCTCTATTTTTTTCTTGCAATGTTTTTAAAAGATGTGAAATCGAACTTAATTCACGATTCATTTTGTGGTAAGCCATGACCTCTTGCTCCAACGAATCGTATAAGTGATCAAGACGATCATTCACATCTGCTAGCTGTACAATGGCTTCCTCGACCTGTAAATCTTCGATCAGAGCCGTAATAGCGATGGTTTGCTCTTGTAAGAACTGAACAGCTTCTTCAACCTGTAGATGATCAAGCACATATCCTTGTGCCTGCATTTCTCTGTATCCATCTAATAGCTCTTGTAATTGGGAAGGAAGCGTTGTCTGACACTCAACTAATAATTTAGGAATTTGTTCTACATACTCATTGAGAACCGTTAGATCCTCATGAATGCCGATTACAATTTCACGAGCATGTAAATAGTTCCCGTTATTCGTAGCTTCTTCAAATTCCACAAAGCGCTCTTTTACATTTTGAAGAACCTTATCCAAATTCTCTTCTGCATTTCCATATGAATGACGATGTGCGAGCACTTTTTTCTTTACGACACGGTGAAGCTCGGTCACTTCTTCAATATCATGACGATTGCTTTGCTCGCTTCCGATAAGGTTTTTTAACTCTTTTAAAATCTCTGAAATACTTTCTTCGATTTCTAAAAGCGTTTGCTCCGTATGTATAATTAATTGGTTTGCTTTTTTAAAGCGATATTTATCAGCCACTTCTTCCGTTTCCATCAGCAACTCATCGATCTTTGGAAGGTCGGTTGTAACAATATCATCCCAATCATTACGCCAGCGCTCAAACAGCTGCTCAGTCTCACCAATCATATTTAACTCTTTAACCTTTGCAATTTCTTCAGCTACAGGTTTGTTCATCAGTTCCATTTTAAAGGCTTCAAGCCGATCTACTTCCTTGTAAATCTTTTTTCTTGAATAAAATCCATAAATAATCAATCCAATAATGAGGATAATTATCGCTATAGTAAGTTCCATACTAAGCCCCCTTAAACTCCCGGTCCAATGCTACAATTTATTATGTATATGAATGGTTTAAAATACGAAATAAACTTTTTTTGTCAATGTTTTTATGATACCACGATCCTAGCTATTTTTGATGAAATTTTTATATTTTTTTGCATAAAATCTTGGTATTTTGTCGTTCCTTGTGTTTTCTTCGGTTAAAACCACTATTCTCAACATTTAAACGCCGAAAAGGCAGAAAAAATTGGCTCTTTGGAGAAATCAGTTTCTATTTTTTTTGACTCGGTGTAGTCTATTATTACACGTATCGTAACGGGAGGTAAAATGATACCTATGAAAACTGATCAACATATTCATACGCCTTATTGTCCACACGGCTCGGCAGACCCATTTGAGCGCTATATTGAACAAGCAATCAAGCAAGGCTTTCGAGTCATTTCGTTTACAGAACACGCGCCGTTGCCACCTTCATTCATCGATCCTACCCCTGATCAAGACAGCGGGATGAAACTCGAGCATTTAGAAGGTTATATTCATACCATTCAACAGCTTAAAGCATCCTTTAAGCAGGATATTCGCATTAACGTAGGGTTTGAAGTTGATTTTATTGAAGGATTTGAAGAGGAAACGAAGACATTTCTAGACACATATGGACCGGAAATTGACGACAGCATTTTATCCGTTCATTTTCTTAAAAACAACCAGACTTACTACTGCATGGATTACAGCTCGGACGTTTTTTCAGAGATGATCAACGTATTCGGAGGCGTTGAAAACGTCTATAAAGCTTATTATGACACGGTTTATAAATCCATTCTTTCTTCGTTAGGCACACACAAGCCAAAACGAATCGGTCATATGACGCTTGTTCATAAATTCCAAAAAGCATTCCCATGTCAAAAAGAGTTTTCATACGAGACCAATCGTATTTTGGACCTCATACAAGAACAAAAAATGCAGCTCGATTATAACGGTGCTGGGTTGTATAAGCCGCTTTGCGAAGAACCTTATCCGACTGACGCCGTTGTAAAAGAAGCCAAAAAAAGAAACATCCCTCTCATCTATGGGTCTGATGCCCACACTGCAAAGGATGTTGGTCAAGGTTATTCACGCTTAGAACCGATGCTTTAAGACGATATTTTGACATAGAGACGTCTTTCAGACATAGGCTCCAGAATCACTTGATGAACCCAATTTTCTAGTTCTTTCGTATACTGCTCAATGAAGAAGGTTTCATGAGAAAAAACGTGCAGCACTTCTGCAAGGTATTGAGGGTGAAGATAAGGCATGCTGAGCATTCCCTTTAGCTGTAAAATAACGTACGGGATGTTTAGTTTTTTAAATGCCTTTTCTTTCATTCCTTGTTCAAACACCATTTTTAAATAATATTTTTCTTTGGTCAAATACGTTGTCATAATCTCACGAATTAACACCGTATCTAACGAAATCTCACGATAAACGAATCGAGCAATGTGGCGATGTTCATGATGATAACGCAGAAGAATTTGAATGAGCTTATACAAGCACTCCGTTGGCCCCTTCTCTTCTAAATCCGTTACAACCGCTTCAACCTCTTGAATATATCCTTCTAAAAAGGTTGTGACGAGGTGCTCTAGCAAACCTTCCTTGTTTTCAAAGTAATAAGCAATATTCGCCACGTTCACTTTTGCTTTTTGAGAAATATCACGTACGGAAGTTCCATTAAACCCTTTCGTATTAAAAAGCGCTACGGCTGCATCAATAATTCGATCTTTTGTCTTCGATTGAATTGCCAAGCTCAACACCCCATTTTCATTTGGTAAGCGTTCGTTTTAATCCCTCATTCCCCCACCCGTTTCTTGTACTCACAAGAAAGGTGATTAGTCGTGCTCTCTCAAATTCTAAAAAAGATCTTTTTTCGTTTAAAATGATTTTTTAGAAAAGAAAGAAACAAAACAATTGAAAAGAGGATATAAGTATGCAAAAATGAAACCAATTATCAACAGCTTGCTTATGAAATCACAAATGGCAAAAGGAATTTTGTAGAATCTTCTCCTAGAAAAGTCGTTATAAATACACTTTCTTGACTTTCTATGAAATTCCTCTAGTGACTTCTCGACAAAGTTATTAATAAACTGACTAGTTCTGTCATTTATTTATATTTCACAACGATTACGGAGGGTAACGACCATGTTTAATGTCGAAAACTATAGCGGTAGCAAAGAGAAAGACTATGAGCTTCTGATTAAACAACTAAAAGCACTATTAGAAGGTGAAACAAATCAAGTTGCTAATTTAGCCAATGCATCCGCATTATTAAATCAGTTTCTTACAGAAACAAACTGGGTTGGTTTTTATCTAAACGAGCAAAACGAATTAGTATTAGGACCATTCCAAGGTCTTCCTGCTTGCGTTCGTATTCCATTTGGGCGTGGGGTATGTGGAACAGCTGCACAAACACAAGAAACACAGCTTGTCGCAGACGTTCACCAATTCCCAGGACATATCGCTTGTGATGCAGCTTCTCGTTCTGAAATCGTTGTTCCAATGGTTAAAGAAGGAAACGTCATTGGCGTACTAGATATCGATAGCCCAATTACAGATCGTTTTGACGAAACAGACAAAAAATATCTTGAGCTATTCGTAGAAGAACTTCTTCCGTTTATTTAACCCAAAAAGAGGCACCTGCTAATGAGCAGGCGCCTCTTTTCTATTAAGCACGGCTTTTTTGAACAACGAGCTGATTTTTCCCTTGGTTTTTCGCTTGATATAACGCTTTGTCAGCACGATGGAACAGTTGCTGAGCCGTATCCGGATTTTCCGTTTCTCGCTTCCAAAATGATACACCGCATGAAATGGTCGTTTTCGGATTCGTCTGCTCTCGCACCTTTTGTAGCAATCGATTGCCAATCAAAATGCCTGCTTCTAATGAAACCGAAGGAAGATAGAGAGCGAGCTCCTCGCCTCCCCACCTTGCTCCAATATCCTTTGCCCGAATGTTCGATTTTATGATATTGGCAATTTGAATAATCACTTGATCGCCTATTTGATGACCATACGTATCATTAATTCGTTTGAAGTTATCAATATCAACTAAAATAAACGTTCCATATGGATCTTGAACCATGGAATCCTTAATCTTCTCATCCAAATACCCTCGAGAAAATAGCTTTGTCAGGTGATCTGTTACGACTAGCTTTTCCAATTCTTCTCTCAGCATCGAATTCGTGAATGCTAGCGTCGAGTGATGAATGAGAGATTGCAACAATTTAAAGTTATCGAAAGAAAAGAAATAAGGCTTCTCATGCAAAACGATGGCTGCACCCGTCACACGTTCATTCTGAATCATCGGCACAGCCATAATGGAACAGAACGGGAGATCTTTATAAGACATTTGTAAGGTCGCATCATTAATGAACAATGCATCATGCTCTACCAAGAACTTTTCGTAAATAAAATCAACGTACTGATAAATGCCTGGCGTAAAAAAGAACGAGGTACTTCCAGGTAGCACTTTGCTTTTACGATTTTGGCTAAACAATACAAACCCTACTGCACTTGCATTAAAGAAGCTCGTAATTTGTGTTGACATGTAGTGAATCGTATCAGCCAATCTCAGGTTAGAGTTTAGTTGATGAGACGTTTCATTGATGAGTTTTAAATCTTCAATTACGCGCTTCGACTGCTGATACAACTGAGCATTTTCTAATGCACTTCCGGCGGTGATACCGAGAAGCGAGATAAACTTTATTTCATCTTCCGGCATGTTCACTTTTCCTGCCGCTCTCACTTGTAGAACACCATAAATCCCTTGCTTTCCTATTAGTGGCGCATTCAACATAGAGTGCGTAACCTCGCTGTGAATTTGTACTTTTCCTGATACGTAAGCCTTCATGGCATTCTCATCAAACTGATCGCCTTCATAGTGAAGGTGCTTAATTGGTAAGTTATGAGGGTTATTAATATCATGAGACAAAAGTAAAAAATAGGTAAAGTGAGGATAAACGGTTTCTAGTGTATGAATAATTTGATACAAAATGTCGCTCATATTCATAGAGGAGTGAAACTTATTCGTTACTTGATAAAGCTGTTCGTAACGCTGTTCTTGATGAGCTCTGTGTTCTTGATGATAGAGTCGGTTAAGGAACTTCGAACACTCTAACTGAATATCCTTCAACAAGGAAAAGGAGTAGGCATTCGTTTCTTCTTTTAAAATTATATATAAATAAGTCAGTTTCGCCTTCGTTTCTAAAGAAATAATATATGCGTGCTGATGGTGAAAATCAGTACATAAGATATCTGAGTCTAGTGGATCTCCTTCCACAGACTGCAGGTTCTCTTCCAAGCTAACCAAAATGTTATCCAAATGAATAGAACGATCTGTACACTGCTCTACCACATACTGATTTGCACGATAATTTCTAGATAGTAATGCTACGGAAGAAAAATCCATTGTCTCACAAAGTATGAGCAACATCTCATCTATTAATTCAGTTATGTCTGTAGCCTCTTCTTCTCGTGCAAGCAGATCAAATAAAGCAGCACGAAACTTTAATAAGGTATATTCTTTCAAACCTTCCATTTCATCACCTTCATTATTCTCAAACAATGTCATTAACTGGATAAAATTAAGCGCGTTTTTCAAAGGATCGCCTGCCAATCCTTAATTATTTTCAATACGACAGTTTGTTTTATTTAACATAAAATTTGGTTATTATCTCTATTATAAGATAAACTAGCTATATTTTCCTAGTTATAAAATTATTACAGTGGATAAATTCATTTTTTTCTCTTATTTTCTTGACAGTCTACTTCTAAAAGCATATAATTGCGATTGTGTGAAATATTGCAGCCTATACATTATTCTTAGTGTCAGCATTTTATTCCTCTTTTACGAGGTGTATCGTGTAACTCTTAGCTGCTAGGGCGAGGATACATGAAAATAAAATGTGCATTATGCAAGATGTGTCTGGTTTTTATTTTGCATAAAATAAAAACATGTAAGGAGGAGTCTTCATGGCTCGTTATACTGGTCCAAGTTGGAAATTATCTCGTCGTCTTGGTATCTCTTTAAGTGGTACAGGTAAAGAATTAGAAAAGCGTCCTTACGCTCCAGGCCCACATGGCCCTGGTCAACGTAAAAAGCTTTCTGAATACGGTTTACAATTACAAGAAAAACAAAAATTACGTCATATGTATGGTGTAAATGAGCGTCAATTCCGCACTTTATTTGATGCTGCTGGTAAATTAGTTGGTAAACACGGTGAAAACTTCATGATTCTTTTAGAATCTCGTCTTGATAACCTTGTTTATCGTATGGGTCTTGCTCGCACTCGTCGTCAAGCTCGTCAATTAGTTAACCACGGTCACATTTTAGTAGATGGTAAACGTTTAGATATCCCATCTTACCGTGTGAAAGCTGGTCAAGTAATCAGCGTTCGCGAAAAATCTAACAACCTTGACGTAATCAAAGAAGCGATCGAAGTGAACAACTACGTACCTGACTACGTAACATTCGATGCTGATAAATTAGAAGGTACTTTCACTCGTTTACCAGAACGTTCTGAATTACCTGCTGAAATCAACGAAGCTCTAATCGTAGAGTTCTACTCTCGTTAATAAGTTCGTTGACTTTCAAAAAAGCTGCTCGTTTTTTAAACGAGCAGCTTTTTTTATACCTCTATTAACATATTGAGAAACAAAAAAAGATCCTGCATGCTACAGGATCTTTTTACATCTTAGTATTGAATAAGCGTGTATTTCTTCTTACCGCGACGAACAACCGTAAATTGGTTTTCGATACGATCAGCTTCTGATAATACTTTTTGAAGATCTTGAACGCGCTCTCCGTTGATGTAGATCGCACCGTTTGCAATATCTTCTCTTGCTTGGCGTTTTGATGGTGAAATTTTCGCTTCAACAAGTAAGTCAATTAACCCTACTTCTTCACCGCTATGTGTGTAAGAAGGAACGTCTTTGAAACCTTGTTTAATTTCTTCAGCCGTTAGTTCCGAAATGTTTCCGTTAAATAATGCATCTGAAATATGGATCGCTTGATTTAACGCTTCTTCACTATGAACAAGCTTCAACATTTCAGCAGCAAGTGCCTTTTGTGCTTCGCGCTTTTCAGGTGCTTCCTGCATTTTCTTATCAAGTGCTTCAATTTCGTCATGCGTTAAGAAAGTGAAGTATTTTAGGTATTTCATTACGTCACGGTCATCTGTGTTAATCCAGAACTGGTAGAACTCGTACGGGCTTGTTTTGTCTGCATCAAGCCAGATTGCGCCGCCTTCTGTTTTACCGAATTTCGTACCGTCCGCTTTTGTCACAAGAGGAACCGTTAAACCAAAGGCTTTTGCTTCTGGCTCTGTTTTACGGATTAACTCAAGACCCGCTGTGATATTCCCCCACTGATCACTACCACCAATTTGAAGACGGCAGTTGTGCGTTTGGTATAGATTTAAGAAATCGTATGATTGTAAAATCATGTAGCTGAATTCTGTAAAGGAAATTCCGCTCTCAATACGTGATTGAACAGAATCTTTTGCTAGCATGTAGTTAATACCGAAGCTTTTTCCGATATCACGAAGGAACGTGATTACGTCTAACGATCCGATCCAATCATAGTTATTCGCGATAACTGCTGCATTATCAACTTCTTCAAAGTCTAAAAAGCGTGATAGCTGTCCTTTAATACGTTCACTAAATGAAGCCACTACTTCTTGTTCATTTAACGTACGCTCTGCCTTTTTACCACTTGGATCTCCAATTAAACCAGTTCCTCCACCAACAAGAGCAATCGGTTGGTGACCTGCTTGTTGGAAACGACGTAAAATTAAAATTGGTAGTAAGTGACCAATATGCAAGCTGTCTGCCGTTGGGTCAAACCCACAGTATAAACGTACAGATTCTTTATTTAGTAATTCTGTTAATCCTTTTTCATCTGTTTGCTGATTAATGAGTCCACGGAACTCAAGATCTTGTAAAATATCCAATGAAATCTCTCCTTTAACTTTTTGGGAAATAAAAAAAGCCCCTTCTAAGAAGAAGGGACGAAAAAATCGCGGTACCACCCTAATTGAAGCACCTTTGTATAACATGATGCTTCCACTTAACGAATATAACGGTTTGCCCGTCTTTTGCTACTAATTATCTATTCACAAAAGATGCTCGAGGACGTAATTCACTGCTTTCTTTGCACTGATTTGCACCAACCATCAGCTCTCTTAAACAGGGAGAAAACCGCTACTAATTCCTTTCAACGCATTCACATTATTCAACTAAAAATTGATATACGACTATTATCTATCATTTTATCCTAAAATTCAAGTGCTATCCTAACTTTACCCATTTAGTTCCTTTCGCATTCAGCTACCATGTGATTATCTTACGTGCTGTTGCGTAAAAGGGTGTCAGCCTTTACGGGAAATAAAAAAGAAAGACTCGCTGTATACGAGTCTTTCTCATTTAAATTAATCTTCCATCGTAGATAAATCACCCGTCGGTAAATCTAACTCCCACGCTTTTAACACACGGCGCATAATTTTACCGCTTCGCGTTTTTGGTAGCTTGTCACGGAACTCAATTTCTCTTGGAGCTGCATGAGCTGCTAACCCTTTTTTTACAAAGGAACGAATTTCTTCAATTAATTCCTCGGAAGGCTCATAGCCATCTCTCAGTGCAATAAATGCTTTAATAATTTCACCTCGCACAGGATCTGGCTTGCCAATTACCCCTGCTTCAGCAATTGCCGGATGCTCAACAAGCTTACTTTCTACTTCAAACGGTCCAACGCGTTCGCCGGACGTCATGATGACGTCATCAATACGCCCTTGGAACCAAAAGTATCCATCTTCGTCCATATAAGCTGAATCCCCTGATACATACCAATCACCAGGCATAAAATAGGATTCATATTTCGCTTCATTGTTCCAAATCGTCCGCATCATAGAAGGCCAGCCTTTTTTAATCGCCAAATTCCCCATGCGATAAGGAGGAAGCTCATTTCCTTGGTCATCCACAATCGCAGCCTTAATCCCTGGAATTGGTTTGCCCATTGAACCAGGCTTGATTTCAATTGCTGGATAGTTACAAATCACCTGTCCGCCTGTTTCCGTCATCCACCACGTATCATGAATACGGTTATCAAACACCTTTACGCCCCATCGTACAACTTCTGGATTAAGCGGTTCTCCTACACTTAAAACGTGACGAAGAGAGCTTAAATCATATTGCTTCACTAGTTCATCTCCTGCCCCCATTAACATGCGGAAGGCAGTAGGCGCACTATACCACACCGTCACACCGTAGTCTTCTATTGCTTTGTACCAGTTTTCTGGGCTAAAGCGTCCACCAATAATCACGTTGGATGCTCCAACAAGCCAAGGACCGAAAATGCCATAAGCGGTTCCCGTTACCCATCCTGGATCTGCCGTACACCAGAAAATGTCTTCATCTTTCAAATCTAGCACCCATTTAGCGGTTTGATAGTGCTGAATCATTGCGTTATGAACGTGAAGAACCCCTTTAGGCTTCCCTGTCGAACCTGACGTATAATGAAGAATTAGACCATCTTCACGGTTCATCCACTCAATTTCTATACGTTTGCTAGCTTTCTGCAAACGAGACTTAAAGTCAAGGTAGATTCCTTTTTCCTCAATGTCATCTCCTACTAAAAGAACGTGCTTCAAATGCGGAAGTGACTCAACAGGAACACGTTCTAGAAGTGCTGATGTGGTGACAAGAACTTTCGCCTCACTATCCTCTAAGCGATCCTTCACTGCGCCTTCCATGAACGCTTCGAATAAAGGACCTACAATCGCCCCTACTTTAATTGCTCCAAGCACGGCAAAGTAAAGCTCAGGAGAACGTGGCATAAAAATAAAAATGCGGTCTCCTTTTTCAACGTCTGCTTGCTTGAACACATTAGCTGCTTTATCGGAAAAATCCTTCATTTCTTTGTACGTATACTTTTCATTTCGCTCCCCGTCACGATAATAAAGAGCGACTTTGTTCTTGCGATATGAGTTTGCGTGCCTGTCAATTGCTTCATGAGCGACATTTATCTTTCCTGTCTTAGACCACGAAAATTCCTTCTCCACTTCTGACCAGTTAAACGTTTTATACGTTTGTTCATAGTCCTGTAAATTATGTTCCCCTTGTTTTACAGGAAGCGCTTCCAATTTCATCACAAACTCCCCCTTATGTACAAAATTATACTGTCTATTATAATATAAAAATGAATTATTCTCAATTTTTAAAACATTTAAGCTCGCAACTAATGAACTTACTCATTTCGTGAAAACGCTTTACTTTTCGTGTATACTGTAGATATATGTAAAGAACTGATTATTCTAGGCGGTGAATGTGTTGGACCATAAAAAAACCTATAACGCAAAAGAATTAAAAACTCCTGTAGGTACCATCGTTATTGAAGGCCCGATTCCTTCTCACAAATTAGCAGAATATGAGTTTCATGATCAGCTAGTGGCTTTTCGCCCTCCTGCTCAACAACGCAAAGCACTGTTAGAAATCGCAGATCTTCCTGAAGGACGTATATTAATTGCTCGTCATTTAAATACAATTGTAGGCTATGTAACCTACCTATACCCTGACCCGCTCGAGCGGTGGTCGGAAGGAAACATGGAAAATTTAATTGAGCTAGGCGCGATTGAAGTCGCCCCTGCTTTTCGAAGCTATTCGATAGGCAAACAGCTGCTTACAGTTTCAATGATGGACGACATGGTGGAAGATTATATTATCATCACTACTGAATACTATTGGCACTGGGACTTAAAAGGATCTGGATTAAACGTATGGGAATATCGAAAGGTTATGGAAAAGATGATGAATGCCGGAGGTCTAACCTGGTTTGCGACCGATGATCCTGAAATAAGCTCCCATCCTGCCAACTGCCTAATGGTGCGAATCGGTAAAAGAGTTCCTGTTGAATCTATTCAACAATTTGATAGGCTTCGCTTTCAAAATCGTTTTATGTACTAAGTATTCTTCATTGACCCAGCAGCTATGACACTATTTTAGGAATAGTAAGGAGTCGTTCTAAAGATGATTGTAGAAGAAATGATGAATCAAGATGTCATTACATTAAGCCCTAGCGCAACGATTGCAGATGCAATTAATCTCATTCGAACGCATAACATTCGCCATATCCCTATTGTAAATCATGATTTTACCATCGCAGGCATTGTATCAGATCGTGACATTCGAGATGCAAGTCCCTCCATTTTTCAACCGAGCGACTTAGCAAATGATTTACATAAACCTGTTACTGATCTTATGACTCAAAATGTGATCACCGCTCATCCGTTAGACTTTGTCGAAGAAATAGCAGGTATATTTTACGAGCACAATATCGGCTGTGTTCCAATCGTTAAAGAACACAAATTAGTAGGCATTGTCACAGAAAAAGATATGCTTCACACGCTTATTCAATTAACAGGTGCCCATCAGCCAGGCTCCCAAATTGAAGTAAAAGTAGACGATCGCCCAGGAATTTTAGCTGAACTCGCTGCTCTCTTAAAAAATTCTAATATTAATATCCTAAGTATACTTGTCTACCCAAGCCCGACAATCAATGAAAAAATCCTTGTCTTTCGTATTCAAACGCTTAACCCGATGATGGTTGTCACAAAGCTCAAGCAGAATGGTTACAATGTCATTAATTGGCCACAGGTGCCTGGTGCTTCATCATGAAAAAAGAAGCTGTATTTGTTTACTCAAAGGACTTACTAAACTATAAATTCAGTGACAATCATCCTTTTAATCAATTACGAGTCAAACTAACTTACGATCTGCTTCGCATGAGCAAAGAATTGAATGAGCAAGACATCGTGCTACCCCGAGTAGCAACAGATGAAGAACTTAGTCTCATTCACGATCCTAACTATATTCAGGCGGTCAAGCTAGCAAGTGAAGGAAAACTGCCTACAGTAGAGGCAAACAACTATGGATTAGGAACCGAAGATACGCCGATGTTTGCCAATATGCATGAAGCTAGTTCCTATTTAGTAGGTGGGACGCTAGTGGCGGCTGATTACGTTATGTCCGGGCAGGCTAATCATGCTTTAAGTCTTGGTGGTGGTCTTCATCATGGTTTCCGAGGCAAAGCATCCGGCTTTTGTATTTACAATGATAGCGCTGTTGCGATTAAATATATTCAGCAAAAATATAACGCAAAGGTGCTTTACATTGATACCGATGCACATCACGGTGACGGCGTACAGTGGGCTTTTTATGATGATCCTTCTGTTTGCACCTTTTCTATCCATGAAACTGGGCGCTACCTGTTCCCTGGTACAGGAAATGTCAATGAACGGGGATATGGGGAAGGATATAACTATTCGTTTAACATTCCTGTAGATGCGTTTACAGAAGATGAGTCATGGATTGACTCTTACTCTACTGCGCTCCGTGAAGTCACGGAATTCTTCAAACCAGACGTTATTTTAACTCAAAACGGGGCAGATGCTCACTATTATGATCCTCTTACCCATTTAAGTGCGACCACAGCGATCTACCGAGAAATTCCGAAGCTTGCACACGAGCTTGCACATCAATATTGTGAAGGGCGCTGGATTGCGGTTGGTGGCGGCGGCTATGATATTTGGCGTGTCGTACCTAGAGCATGGTCGTTTATTTGGCTCGAGATGAATAATCGTTTTCTTCAAGGTAATCTACCGAAAGAATGGCTTGATAAGTGGTCTCCTTATTCTCCTGTGCCTCTTTGTACAACGTGGGATGATCAGCAAGGAATTTACGAGCCCATTCCTCGAAAAGGAGAAATCACCGAGAAAAATCGAAATACCGTTTCAAAGGCATTGTATGTGATTCGCTCTCACACTGAAAAAGCTCGCGAGAAGTAACTTCCTCGCGAGCTTTTGACAGTAAATTATTCTTTTGTTGATTGACGGTACTCGATACGGTGTGGCAGTTCAACAATACTGCTCTCAACCGTTTCTTTGTTCATGTATTTTGTTAATAGACGCATTGCTACTGCCCCGATATCATACATTGGCTGTACAACTGTTGATAACGTAGGACGTACCATTGTTGCAAGCTTCGTATTATCAAAGCCTACTACTTCAACATCTTCTGGGATTTTAAATCCGCGATCCTGTGCTCCGTGAATAACTCCTAATGCCATTTCATCTGTTCCAACGAAAATAGCAGTCGGTTTTTCATCTAAAGAAGACAGCTTCTCAAAAGCTTCCATTCCAGAATCATACGTATAATCGCCTTCAAATACCATTTCTTCATTATAAGGAATTTTATGATCAATAAGTGCTTGTTGGTAGCCTTTTAGCTTTCTTTCCTTATTCATTGGCTCTTCTAAAGGTCCTGTTACAAAAGCAACGCGCTCATGACCCTTTTCAATTAAGGCATGGACAGCATCATATGCTGCTTGTTCATAGTTAATATTTACTGAAGGAATTTGTTCAGACATTTCAATAGAAGCAGCTAAAACGATTGGAACCGGGGATTTTTTAAACTCTTCGACATGCTCATCAGTGATATTGCCACCCATAAAGATGATGCCGTCCACTTGCTTACCGAGCATAGTGTTCAAAAGATGGAATTCTTTATCTGTGTTTTGATCCGAGTTACTTAAAATAATATTATACTTGTACATTGTGGCAATATCTTCAATACCACGTGCTAGTTCAGCATAGAAAATACTTGAAATATCAGGAATAATAACCCCAACAGTTGTCGTTTTCTTACTAGCTAATCCACGAGCTACCGCATTTGGACGATACCCTAGACGTTCAATTGTTTCTAGCACCTTTTTTCTTGTTGATGGCTTTACGTTCGGATTACCATTAACAACACGTGATACCGTTGCCATTGATACATTCGCTTCTCTTGCTACATCATATATTGTTACGTTCACAACTTAACACTCCTTGTATTCAGCACATTTTCTGTTAGTTTACCCAGAAACCGTTATTTATAATTATGTACAGTCTATAATGTCTGTAACTACTATACGACACTATGTGCACAACCGCAATTAATTTACAGGATTTTTATGCAATGTTCGCTAAAAATACACCCAATAATACAGAATAGCATAATACACAGTAAAATTCATCATTATTTTTACATTTTTCCCAAAAATACCAGTTACCTTCAGCATCACTGTACACGTAAAAGAGCCATTCAAAAAGCCTTCCGAACAAAGACATGTCCGGAAGGCTTTCAAATGTTAGCCTATTACTTTTGAGTATGCTCAGTTAATGCACCACTTGTAATATTGCTGTGAGATGCGTTCCACGTTGGCTCTCCATTCTCAAATACAAATACCTGAGGAGATTCGTGTTTAATATTAAACGTTTCTGCAATGTGTGCAGAAAGCGGACGCGCTTCTTGCACATGCAGATAATACGTTGGGACTTCCTCATGTTCATGTGCAAACGCCGTATATTCTTCATATGCATGAGCACTAATTGGACAGGTTGTACTATGTTTTAAAAAGGCAAACTGCTTACCTTTTTGGAGAATTTCTTCGAATTCTTCTACCGTTGAGATTTTATGCATGTTGCTCACTCCTTTATTAGTAATGTGAAGAAAAAGAAGACGTCTCTAAAATAACGATTTCGGAGGCGTCCTCTTCTTCACATGTATTCTTTTAGAATGCAAAGGTGATGAACCTTTTATGCATTCTATTAATGCTTTAAGCCTTGCTCCATTTCATCCAGTGCTTTTTTCGTTTGATCAAGCTCCTGTTGAACGTTGTATTCTTTTTCAATCGTTTGAGTTTCGACTTCGTCCTCTAATACGTTTAGGCTGCTTTCTGGAAGAACTTCTTCTTTTTTACGAATCCCTTTTACCTTGTTAATCACTTGTGCTGATTGGCCAGAGATTGTTTGTGAAAGGCTAACCGTTTTATCTTTAGCGCTAGAAGCAAGACCTTGTCCCTTTTCCATCGCTGAGTTTCGAAGCTTTTCCGTTTTCAAGCGAACGAATGTAGCTTGTTCATTGATGTCTGAGCGAAGCTCTCTTCCAGCTTTAGGAGCTAATAATAATGCTGTTGCAGCACCTACAACTCCTCCCACGATTGCTCCCACTACAAAATCCTTATTTTTCGTTGTATTTGTGTTGTTTTTAGCCATCCTTATTTCCTCCCTTAAGAATATGATCGACGACGCTGTTCTTCTCTTGGCGGTGTTTCTGACACTGCTGCGTCATTTACTTGCTTTCTGTTCTTAAATCGATCCCAAATGTCCATTGCGACATTGCTCCACTGAACAACCTGAGCCACTGACTCCTTATGCTCTTCTGCTTTTCGTGAAACGGTATTAGATACCCCACGAATAGAACGGTTCAATTCTTGAATCGAACCACCGACTCCTTTTACAGAATCCACTACGACGTTCAGTGCTTCAGATTTACGTTGAATGTCCTCAGCAAGACCATTTGTTTTATGTAATAGCGCTGTGGTCTCTACAGTAATGCCATTCATCTGCTTTTCAAGACCATCTAAGGTTCCAGCCACAGAGTTTAGCGTTTTTTGTACAGATCCAAGCGTCCTTGCTACTGATATTACCAAAAATAAGAACGCGATGGCAATAATTGCGACACTTATATACAGGATTAAAATCATAATATACGTCCTCCTTATGCTAGCTCGATTACTTAGTTCTACCCTCTAGTTATTTACAATAAACATCCTTATTTGTATTGCCATTTCTTTGAAAAACTATAAGACAGGCCTCCTTCTCTCCGTATATTTTTTCGTTTCTAGCATGGATAAGTAAACAAATGAAGCCTTTTGAGTTACAATAAATAGGTATATTTTATATCGTACACTAGGAGGTAGTAAAAATGAAAGACCCTCGCATTGAGAAATTAGCGAAAAATCTAATTAATTACTCCGTTCGTTTACAAAAAGGGGAAAAAGTTTTAATTGAAAACTTTGGCCTACAGCGCGAACTTGTGAATGCACTTGTAAAAGAAGCTTACGCGGCTGGTGGTTTCCCATTCGTATCATTAAAAGACCATTCCGTTGATCGTTCTCTATTAATGGGTGCCCAAAAAGAACACTTCGACATGATCGCTGACTTTGAAGCAAACGTAATGTCTAACATGGATGCATACATCGGTCTTCGCGCAGGAGACAACATTTCTGAACACTCTGACGTGCCAGCAGAAAGCATGAAAGTTCATGGAGAAACGGTTGGTAAGAAGGTTCACCGTGACATTCGCGTACCTAAAACAAAGTGGGTAGTGCTTCGCTATCCAACAAACTCAATGGCTCAGCTTGCCAAAATGAGCACAGAAGCATTTGAAGACTTCTACTTTAATGTATGTAACTTAGACTATGCGAAAATGGATAAAGCAATGGATGCTCTTGAGGCACTCATGAACAGAACAGACAAAGTACGTTTAGTAGGTCCAGGAACTGACCTTACCTTCTCCATTAAAGATATTCCAGCCGTGAAATGTGCGGGTCAAATGAATATTCCTGACGGGGAAGTATATACAGCGCCAGTACGTGACTCTGTGAACGGAACGATTACATACAATACACCTTCACCTTACCAAGGATTTACGTTTGAGAACGTTCAACTAACGTTCCGTGACGGTAAAATTGTTGAAGCAACGGCGAACGACTCTGAGCGTATCAACAAAATCTTTGATACAGACGAAGGAGCTCGCTACATTGGAGAATTCGCTATTGGTGTAAACCCATATATCCAACATCCTATGCAAGATATTTTATTTGATGAAAAAATCGATGGTAGCTTCCACTTCACACCAGGTGAATGTTATGAAGATGCATACAACGGAAATAAATCAAATATCCACTGGGATATGGTAATGATCCAACGCCCTGAATACGGCGGCGGAGAAATCTATTTCGACGACGTGCTCATTCGCAAAGACGGCCTATTCGTCGTGCCAGAACTCGAAGGATTAAACCCTGAAAACCTCAAATAAAAATTAGAGAAGCCTTCCTCCTGATCGGGAGGAAGGCAAAAAGATCTCCATAAGTGGAAGAGGCCAAGCCCGAAAGGGCTGGCCTCTTCCACTTATGCTTTACCAAAAAGGGACCTGACAGCTCCTCCGTCAGGTCCCTTTTTGGTAAAGTGGATTCAAATTAGATGGATTGATATAGGTTTTCGAACTTTTGAATGTCTCCTGCACCCATGAACACCAATACTGCGCGATCATGATCCTTTAAATTCTCTACCGTCTCTTCATCAATCAATCGTGCCCCGTCAATACGTTGACGAAGATCTTCAATGCTTAGTTTCCCTTGATGCTCACGAGCAGATCCAAAGATATCACATAAATATACTTGATCAGCACCTTGTAAGCTTGAAGCAAACTCATCTAAAAACGTTTGCGTACGAGTAAACGTATGTGGTTGGAATACGGCTACGACTTCGCGATCAGGATATTTCTGACGCGCAGCTGAAATCGTTGCGTGAATTTCCGTTGGATGATGAGCGTAGTCATCAATAATCACCTGTTCACCAAACGCTTTCTCACTAAAGCGACGCTTTACTCCTTGATACGTTTTTAAACGCTCTTGAAGAATTTCAACATTGATTTCCTCATAGTGACATAACGCAATCACTGATAACGCATTTAAAATGTTGTGATCGCCATAGCCAGGAATCTCAAACGTTGCATAAAAATTGTTACGAATAAACACATCAAATTTCGTTCCTGCTGTACTCTTAACGATATTACGAGCCTGGAAGTCGTTTTCTTCGTTCAAGCCGTAATATAAAACAGGTACTTTTGCTTGAATGCGCTGTAAATGCTCATCATCACCACAAGCAATAATACCTTTTTTCACTTGCATCGCCATCTCTTGGAATGCACTGAATACATCTTCTACGTTAGCAAAGTAATCAGGATGATCAAAATCAATGTTTGTCATGATCGCATAGTCAGGCGTATAAGACAAGAAATGTCTACGGTATTCGCATGCTTCAAATACGAAATACTCACTGCCGTCTGTTCCTTGGCCTGTTCCATCGCCGATAAGGAAAGATGTCGGACGAGCTCCTTGAATCACATGTGATAGCATGCCTGTTGTTGATGTTTTCCCGTGTGCTCCCGTTACGGCTACACTTGTATATTGTTTCATAAAATCGCCTAAGAACTTATGATAGCGAATAACAGGAACATCTTGCTCAACCGCTGCTTGAATTTCTTCATGTGTATCTGGGAACGCATTTCCTGCAATTACAATCATGCCTGGCTCGATATTTTCTTTGTTAAAAGGTAAAACAGTAATGTTCTTTTGTTCCAATGATTTTTGTGTAAAAATTTCTTTTTCGATATCAGAACCTTGAACATGGTAATTCATATCATGTAAAATTTGTGCTAATGCACTCATTCCAGTCCCTTTGATTCCAACAAAATGGTAAACTGTCATATAAAGAAACCTCCAACATTCGTCTATCTGTAAGACAGTATATGACGTTTATCTAGAATTGCTCATTTATCACAGTTCATATAGTCTTCATAATAGGTTTTATAATATTGCATTTCATCATTATAGCACTAACTTGTTTTATGCACCAAGGAATAATCATCCATAAAACAACGCACTTCCTTATCCACCCTTCGCCTCTTCTAGTCCATGTCCCTTGTGAAGGAAAATAAGAAAGTACGATTTGTACGCTGTTATATAAACTATTGAACAATTCTACTCTACGCCTGTCTTCTCAGCATTACTCCATAAGCACTATAACATACTCTTTTAAAAAGAAGAACGCCTTCTTTTAAAAAGATGAACTTTGAATATCAGTTAAATCATCTTCTGTAATTAATACGTCTCTTGGTTTGCTGCCTCTTGCCTCTGAAATGATCCCTTGCCCTTCCATCATGTCAATTAGTCGTGCCGCACGGTTGTATCCGATACGAAAATGACGTTGCAGACTAGATGTTGAGGCTCCACCTTGATCTAATACAAACTCACATGCTTCGACGAATAAATCATCTTCATCTGAAGAAATGGTTTGCTGTTTTTTCAATAAGTCTTCTTGTTGAAATAAATAGTTAGGCTTCATTTGCTTTTTCACGTGATCGACAACGCGATCGATTTCTTCATCTGAAATAAAGTTTCCTTGAATACGAACAGTTTTAGACGATCCATTTTCTAGGAATAACATATCTCCTCTACCGAGAAGCTTTTCAGCGCCTCCTGTGTCGATAATCGTACGAGAATCAACTTGAGAAGATACAGAGAAAGCGACACGAGTTGGAACGTTTGCCTTAATTAGCCCTGTAATAACGTCTACAGACGGTCGCTGTGTCGCAAGCAACAGGTGAATTCCACACGCACGAGCTTTTTGAGCGATACGGCAGATTGCTTCCTCTACTTCACCTGGTGCCACCATCATAAGATCTGCTAACTCGTCAATGATGATCACAAGGTATGGAAGCTCCCCGCTTTTCTCGCCGTGTTGTTTTACGCGCTCATTGTATTTCGTAATATCTCGAACTCCGGTATGAGCAAAAAGCTCGTATCGTCTTTCCATCTCCTCAACGGCCCATTTAAGCGCGGCCGTTGCAGCCTTTGCATCCGTAATAACCGGACTTACAAGGTGTGGGATGCCATTATAAGGCGCTAGTTCGACCATTTTGGGGTCGATTAGCATTAGCTTTACTTCGTGTGGCGCTGCTTTATAGAGAAGGCTGACAATAATTGTGTTAATACACACGCTTTTCCCTGACCCTGTAGCACCTGCAATTAAACCATGAGGCATCTTTTTTAAATCCGTTACAATTGGTTCACCGGAAATGTCTAAGCCGAGTGCGACATTTAACGGAGAGCTGTTCTCTGAGAACGCTGAACTTTGCAGAATTTCCTGTACAAGTACAGCTTTGCTTTGGCGATTTGGCACTTCAATTCCAATTGTATTTTTTCCTGGAATTGGTGCTTCGATACGAATATCTCTGGCTGCCAAACTTAATTTTATATCATCAGTTAAGTTCGTAATTTTATTTACTTTTACACCTGGCTCAGGATGAACCTCAAAACGTGTCACCGTAGGGCCTTGTGTCACATTGACTACTTTTGCACGCACGTTAAAGTTTTTCAGCGTCATATCTAATAGTTCACGCTGTTCCTCTAACCACTGCTTGTCTTCTTCCACCTTTTCTGGAGGCGTGTTCAACAAGCTCATACTCGGAAACTCATAAACACCATTCGTTCTTGTTTCGACCAGTGGAGAAGTTGGTTTAGGCGACTGTAAAACAGGTTCCTCAGATACTTGCGCTACCTCTTCCCTCTTCACCGGCTCTTGAACCGGCTCCTGTCGACGAACCTCTGCGCGTCTCGCATCAGCTTCACGATGTGGAGACATTTGGCGACGATCTTTTTTAAGCATCATCACGTTATATGGCACAAAGCGCTTTTTGCGAGGCTCTTGAACAGGTTCAGATGACTGCTGCATGTCGTTAGCCTCTGCCATCGCCGAAGGGTTTTGCTCTTCAACAGAAGAAACGTCGGAACTCACGGCCGTTTCTTCAACCGTAAAGGCTACTTCTCTTTGTGCTTCTACGACTGTTTTTGGACGTATATCTTCCGGTTCAGCAGCCGTATCTTCAATAATGCGCTCCTCTTCGTACACAGGCTGGACAGGACGTTCAGGCAATCGCTCATGACGAACCGGTTCAGCCTGAAGCTCCTCCCCATGAAACGGTTGGACAGTAGATGAGAATTCCTTCACCTCTGGTCGATTTATATCTTTCGATTCACGACGCTCATACGCTGGACGCTCTAAATGCATACGCTCTTCTTCATACACATTTGGTTCTTCTCGATAGACGCGCGGCTGAGGTGTCTGTGCCAACGTTTCTTCCCCCTGCGTGCTGTTCACTTCTTCTTGTAGGGGGTGTACATTGTATACTGGTTCATGACGCTGTGGCACCGGACGCTCTTCATAAAAGACTTCCTCAACCTCTGGATGTGAAACAACAGGGTTTGGCTGTCTTGTTTGAGCGATAGTCTCATGAGAAGAAATGCTTTCCTCTCTCACTCCTCGATCGGTGGAAGGCGTAAGCTCAAATTCTATTACGTCATCTTCTGGCACATACGCATCCTCATAGCGGGCATCTTGAGAAAGATCTTGACTCTGCTGCGGCTGTGCTTCAACCGACTCATGTGCAGGTCGGAAGTTTTTATACACCGTTTCGTTTAGCTTTAAGTATTCTCTAACCTGTTCATACGTCAGTTCAGCCCGCTTAACAGGCGCTATAGGACGAGGAGCGCGATAAGGTGAAGCGTAATGCTCCTCTCCTTCTTCTCCATCTAAATAAGAATAGCGTAATGAAGACGTAAGCTGTTCAGGACGCTGCTTAAATCCATAGATAGGAGAAGGAACCTCTGTAGGTCGGAACGGGTGTGATCGTTGTTCCTCTGGGTCTTTCTCTACCTTCATTTCTCTTTTCGGTTGCTGATCTTTCTTTGGCGTCCCTTCAAATTGCACGCGGGGCTTATGTAGCTCTTCTACCTCCACCTTACGCTCTCTTTCTACGCTTTCTTTTGGATAGTCTCTGCGTTCAGGTAGTTCTGTTACCTTCTCCGCCTTCTCGCGCTGAGCAGGGCGAGCATAAGGCTTTTGCTCCATTTCCTCATCCGCAATCAACGGAAAGCGAAATTTCCCTTTCGGATACTGATAGGCAATCTTAGCTTGCACGTCTCGTCCCGGCTGCTCCTTTTGTTCAGGTTCTTGAAACTTAAGGGGTGTGGCCGTTTTAACTGGTTTTATATATTGTTCAGCTTTTTGCTTAGGTATATGTTCACTAATTAATTTCGGGTTATTTTGTTTGGATGCGGACGACGAAACAGGTACTTCCTTTTCGCGGCCTTCTTCATCGACAATAATTTCTTTCACTTCATATCCTAATAAGTAATCAAATGCTTTTCGGATCCAACTCATATTAAATCACTCTTTCTACCTTTCCTTTGGCAATAACTTATTTTAACATGTATAATTTCGTAAAAATATAGATAAATAAGAGGGATTTTGTAAAACTTTCCTGCTTAAATCGCACTTCTTAGTTAAACAATTAGTTTTTGAGCACTTCTTTATGTCCTTCTAGAGGAGATTTCTTACTTTTGAACTAAATATTTTACCTATTCCCAGACCTATTTCTTCTTAAACCTTAACAAGCCACTAGTTTATACTAGTGGCTTGTTATTTTATCAAATAATCTTCCATTATTTCAACGAATTTCATGCATATGTAACGGTTGAAATGAAGATGTAAAAGTAACAGCTCCTATTTAACTAGAATAAAGGACGCAATTTCATCCTTATTAGCGTTGAACGAACTCATTACCTACTACATAATCATCAGTCAGGACCAAAATTCCTTTTTCTTGAGGCGCGTCTGGTAAAGCTAGCTCTCGCGCTGAACAAATCATTCCTGAAGAAGGAACACCCCGAAGCTCTGCGTCTTTAATGACTAAACCACTTGGCATAACCGCTCCAACCTTTGCCACTACTACCTTTTGACCTGCATCAACATTCGGTGCGCCACAAACGATTTGTAGTGTTTCTGTTCCTACGTCTACCTTGCAAATATTTAGCTTGTCCGCATTTGGATGCTTTTCTTTTTCTTGTACAAACCCTACAACGAATTTAGGAGACAAATCGACCTCTAATTTTTCATTAAAGCCGTTCTCTTCTAAAATGCGTTGAAGTTTTCCAACTAGCTCCTCGGTTAATTCAACAGAACCGTTCTCTGTAATTGTCATATAGCTAGAAGCGTCAAAAATATTGTATCCAGCCGTTTCATTCGTTTCACGGTCGAAGACGCGCGCAACGTTTCCTTTGCGCTCTGATGTACGCTCTTCTACAT